>JAPPHD010000162.1:4019-6863 GCA_028821125.1 Gammaproteobacteria bacterium | reverse complement strand
GCCTTAAAGGTGCCGGATGTCCGTACCGAACGCCCACTCTCTCCCTGCGAACCTGCACCACCGCCGCTGCCGAAACTCCCCGTTGAACTGCTTGAAGCGCTAAAGTAGGATTTCGCTTTTATCGTTTCCTTTTCCCCACAAGGCAGCACGGCTGTCTTTTTTGTTTTTTGCGGATCGTTTTTTTGCGGAGACGAACAGCATGACCAGCCTGATGAACACCTACGCGCGGCTGCCGGTGTCGTTCGTGAAGGGCAGCGGCGCTACCGTCGAAGACAGCGACGGCAACACCTACCTCGATGCGCTCACCGGGCTTGCCGTCTGCGGGCTCGGTCACGCGCACCCGGCGGTGGCGAAGGCGGTATCCGACCAGGCCGAAACGCTGCTGCACACATCCAACCTCTACGAGATGCCCATCCAGGCAGCGCTGGCCGAGCGGCTCACCGCACTTTCCGGGATGGACAGGGCGTTCTTCGGCAACTCCGGCGCCGAGGCGAACGAGGCCGCCATCAAGATCGCCCGCCTGCACGGGCAGAAGCGGGGCATCAAGTCGCCGATGGTGGTCGTTACCGACCAGAGCTTTCACGGGCGCACCATGGCAACCCTCACGGCCACGGGCAACCGCAAGGCGCAGGCCGGGTTCGAGCCGCTGCTCAACGGATTCGTGCGGGCTCCCTTCAACGATCCGGCCACTGTCGAACAGATTGCGGCCGACAACCCCCAGATCGCGGCGGTGCTGGTGGAACCCGTCCAGGGCGAGAGCGGCATCCGGATTCCGGACGACGGCTACCTCGATGCCTTGCGCGCCATCTGCGACGCCAACGGCTGGCTGCTGATGCTCGATGAGGTACAGACCGGCAACGGCCGCACCGGCCGCTATTTCGCCTATCAGCACACCGGCTGCCTGCCGGACGTGGTCACCACCGCCAAGGGCCTCGGCAACGGCATCCCCATCGGCGTCTGCCTCGCCCGGGGCGAAGCCGCGGAGCTGTTCCAGCCCGGCCACCACGGCTCCACCTTCGGCGGCAACTTCATCGCCTGTGCCGCGGCACACGCCGTGCTGGACACCATCGAAAGCGAGAACCTCATCGAGCGCGCCGGGCAACTCGGCAAACGGATCGTGGACGGGCTCGGCAAGGCCCTGCGCGGCGACAACCGAATCAAGGAAGTTCGCGGCAAGGGCCTCATGATCGCCGTCGAACTGAACGAACCCGTTCCGGGGCTGGTCAACGCGGGTCTCGAGCGGGGAATCCTCATCAATGCCATCGGCGACACCATCGTCAGGCTGCTGCCGCCCCTCAACCTCACCGACGAAGAAGCCGACGAGGTTGTTGCGCGGGTTTCGGCGGTGATCGAAGGCCAGGCGACCTGAAACGGGCGAACGGCGGTGCACCGATGAACAGTCCAGCACTCCATGCTCGCTGCGGGAGCTTTGACGCCTCAGCCCGCATTGCGGTCCGGAATTCGAACGAGGACGCGCGGCAATGAGCAAGCGGGACTTTCTCTCACTGCTCGACTGCTCCCCGGAGGAACTGAGGGCCCTGCTCGCCAGGGGCAGCGAACTGAAGCGCAGCCTCCATGAAGGCGAGCCGTACCGGCCCCTGGTCGGCTGTACCGCCGCGCTCATGCTGCTGCTCAACAGTACCCGCACGCGCGTCGCGTTCGAGGCCGGCATGAACCAGTTGGGCGGCCAGGCAATTTTCCTGGGGGCCGCGGACACGCAACTCGGGCGGGGAGAGCCGGTCACCGATACCGCAAAGGTCCTGTCCGAGATGGTGGACATCGCCATCATCCGCACGCAGAATCACGCCGATGTCGAATCGTTTGCCGGGGCGGCGTCCATTCCCGTCGTCAACGCGATGACGAACCGCTTTCACCCCTGCCAGTTGCTGGCCGACATGCAGACCTACGAGGAACTGCGCGGGCCCGTGGAAGGCAGCACGGTCGCCTTTCTGGGCGACGGCTACAACATGTGCCAGTCCTACATCAACGCCGCCCGCCAATACGGCTTTTGCCTGAAGATTGCCTGCCCGCCGGGCTTCGAGCCCGAGGCGGGCCTGCTGGCCGGCAGCAACGATACCACCCTCACCGAGGCGCCCCGGGAGGCGGTGGAAAACGCCGACCTGGTGGTGACCGATGTGTGGTCGTCCATCGGCCACGATGAGGAACGCGAGAAGCGGCGCAACGCGTTTGCGCCCTACCAGGTGAACGAAGACCTGCTGGATTACGCGAAGGACGACGTGCTGTTTCTGCACTGCCTCCCCGCCCACCGGGGTGAGGAAGTGAACGAAACAGTCCTGGACGACCCGCGCAGCGGCGCCTGGACGGCTGCCGGAAACCGGCTGCACAGCCAGAAGGCGTTGCTGGAGTTTCTGCTCGTCGAGCGCTGACGGCGCAACGCCCAGCCGTCGTCTACCACTCCCGCAAGGCGTAGCTCGAGCATAGGAAGAGTAACCGCCCGAATGGTGTGGTCTGCGGAGTACGGCCGATAGGGGTGGCTTGAGGCTGACACCGGTTGGGGCAGCGAGCCACCGTCGGCTTCGAGCCGAGCGAGAAACTGCGGGTAGTCCGTCTCGACGATCCCGTAGAGCGGGGTCTCTTCGGGGCAGTGCCGCTCATGGTCGGCGGCGGGCGTAAGCGGAGTGGAAGCCGATCGAAGCATGCACGGCGCCCAGGCGCGGCGGGCGATTCTCTTTGGCCTGCAGGTATAGGTCGAACGTCTGATCGACGCTTACAGAGTCCATGGCTTGTTTGCGATCGTCATATTCGGTGTGGCTCGGCAGAGCTGCGGTCATGTCGAAGCACCCAATGTCGAGTACCGCACCCGAGAAGTTGAAGCCATGCTTT
>JAPPHD010000162.1:0-3919 GCA_028821125.1 Gammaproteobacteria bacterium | reverse complement strand
CTGTCGGCATTTGGTGCTCCTTGAATGTCTATGCATTCAGAATCATAAGTCGAGCGCTCGTTTTTATTTTCAATTAGTGGTACAGTCGGTGTCAAGCCTGACTAGGCGGGAGTTGGGCCCCAATGTCTTGGTGTCGAAACTCGATTGGGAGCAACCATGCGCCTTGCTGATTACTTGGAACGAGCTGCATCTGAGTACCCCACTGCCCCTGCGGTAGTCGCAGGTGAGCAACGGATGGATTACTTAACGCTGAGAAACGAAGTCGCCTCGGCCGCTGCTGGAATGGCCACCATGTTCCCGGATGGATCCCGGGTCGCCGTCTTGAGCTCGAATCACATTCGCGCCTTCGTCGCTGTTCTGGCCATCAATCGTGCCAGTGCAGTCTGGCTGCCGATCAACTACAGAAACACGGTGGCAACACACGAGGAACAGCTCGCGTTTTTCCGCGCCGACGTCCTGATTTTCCACTCAGACTTCGTTGACATCGCCGCAAACCTTCGCGACGCCGTGCCTTCATTGAAGCACATCGTCTGCCTCGATCGCAGGATGGAGGGCATACCCGCATTCGATGATTGGCTTGAGCTTCCAAGTGCACCGGAAGCGCCCATCGAAAACCCCAACGACCTGATACTAATTCTTCCTACTGGCGGAACGACGGGGCCGTCGAAGGGGATCATGCACAGTCATCGTAGCCTTGAGACATGCTTGCTAAACCAAATCATCTCATTTCGAATTCCACCGCACTCTCGCCACCTAATCATCGCACCCATGACACACGCGTCCGGCTTCTTTGCGTTCTCACACATTCCACAGGGAGGATGCAACGTGGTCTTGCCAGGATTCGACCCGGAACCAGTGTTGGACAGCATCGAGCGCGAGCGCATCACGCATCTGTTCTTACCTCCCACCGCCATGTACTCACTGCTGGCACACCCTGGCGTGCGTGATCGCGACTTCTCTTCGCTTGTCTCTTTTACGTTGGGCGCGGCACCGACAGCGCCCGACAAGTTCCGCGAAGCCGTGGAGGTATTTGGGCCGGTCATGATGGAGGCATACGGCCAGACTGAGACGTTGCTGCCCATGCTGGTGAAGATACCCAATGACTACCTCAATGCAGACGGCTCGTTTGACGACGCGGTCGTACGCTCGGCAGGCCGACCGGGGCTAGCATGTCGCGTGGACATAGTGGACGACGACGGCAATTCGCTACCGCCCGGCGAACCGGGCGGGATTGTCGTACGGTCCAGCTCCGTGATGCATGGCTACTACGAGAACCCAGAGGCAACAGCGGAGGTATCCCGGTTCGGTTGGCATCACACGGTCGACATAGGTGTCCGTGATGAACGTGGTTACATCACCGTCATCGACCGCAAGATTGACATGATCATATCGGGTGGCTTCAACATCTTTCCGGTCGAGATCGAAAACGTGATCAATTCCCACGAGTCGGTACTCGATTGCGCCGCAATTGGGGTTCCCGACGAGAAATGGGGCGAAGCCGTCAAGGCGGTG
This sequence comes from Gammaproteobacteria bacterium, assembly GCA_028821125.1. Lineage (GTDB taxonomy): Bacteria > Pseudomonadota > Gammaproteobacteria > Pseudomonadales > Azotimanducaceae > Azophilus. Next base: position 2,407 of record JAPPHD010000162.1, on the reverse strand, counting down.
GTAGAGCTCAAACCGGGGGCTACGGCCAGTGAGGAGGAATTGATTGCTCTCTGTAAATCGCAAATCGGCAGCGTTAAGGCACCGAAATCCGTCGAATTCTGGGACGAGCTACCCCGCAGCGCCGTAGGCAAGGTACTGAAGCGTGAAATCCGCAAGCCTTTCTGGGGCGACTCCTGGCGCTCGGTATGATCCACCACGAAAGGCCATCCCAATGAACCCACTAGTTAGCGAAGAGCAGCAGCTTGCCATCGATAGCTTCCGCAATTTCCTCGAAGCCGAGATCCGTCCGGTCGCAGTGGAGCACCGAGGTCGCGTTATCCCGGCTCCCGCGGCCGCAGCAGCGATGAAGAAGCTGGCAGCTTTCGGAGTTGGCGGTGGTGTAATCTCGGAGAAAAATGGGGGGAGCGGTCTCGATTTCTTCACTGCGGGTCTTCTCTACGAGGAACTCGCACGCGTTTCAGCCGATCTCGCAATCACCGCCCACACCAACCTCTTCACGAGCCGCCTGCTCGACGACTGGGCATCCGAAGAGATTTGCGAAAAGTACCTTACGCCGACCGTGATTGGCGACATCAGCGGCTGCATCGCTGTCACCGAACCCGACGCTGGCTCAAATGTCGTTGAGGTCGGCATGCGCGCCCGCCGAGAGAAGGACCACTATGTTCTCAACGGAGAGAAGAAATGGGTTACCAACGGCGAGTACGCGAACTACTGCATCGTAGCGGCGCGCACCTCCGACGAACCAAGCGGCATTACACATATTCTCGTGGACCGCAACGAACATGGCTACGAGGTCGAGAGTATCGCCACGATGGGATTGGAAGGCTCCTCTACAGACCGGCTCTTCTTCTCGGACGTGCGCGTGCCGGTGACCAACACCATTGGTGCTGAGGGCCAGGGCGTACGGAACAGCCTGACGATCTTTGAAAAGGCCCGCATTTTCATCGGCCTCACGTCGGTGGGCATAGCACAAGCCGCACTGGACGCCGCGATTGACTACGCAACGGAACGCAAACAGCACGGCAGACACATCGCCGGGCATCAGTTGGTTGCTGGGATGATTGCGGAAATGGCGACTCATCTTGCAGCCGCGCGGCTGCTCTGCCATAGAGGGCTCAAGCTGATTGATGCAGGTGTCCGCTGTGACACAGAAACCAGCATGGCGAAATGGTATGCCACCGAGATCGCCGTGGATATCGCGAGCAAGGCCGTACAAATCCATGGCGCGAACGGATTTTCGGACGAGTATTGGGTTGAGAAGTACTTTCGCGACGCGAAGATCATGCCGATTCCAGACGGCCCAACGGAGATTCACAAGTTGCTGATCGCTCGAAACCTGACCGGCATACGCACATTCTGATGGCCTGTGAGGAAAGCCCGTTAACGTAGTAGTTAAAGCCAAGGAGCGCCCGAATGACTCAAGCCGCAGTTCGAGACCAAGCCGACACCGTTATCCGGTATATCGACCCGGCGGCTAAACGCAATGAAACGGTGAGCACGGTACTGGGGGAGTTTGCGGAGTTGCTGACGTTGGGTGAAACCGCCGCGACCGAGGGATCCAAGGTCGCTTACAAGGAACGGCGCGCGCGAATAGCGGCACCATACGAGATAACACTCCACGATGCTCGAGGCCAAAATGGCGCCTTGAGCGCCTGGGATTTTGAAGTGAATGGCTTGATCTTTACGGACGCGCCGACTCCTATTCCCGATTTCCACAACGAGGAACTGCTTTCTGACGATTATGTGCCGCTCGCCGTCGAAGTCGTGAAGCGAGCAACCGGTGCCCGCCGGGCATTCTCAATGGGCCACCACCAAGTTCGTACCGAAGTCACTGGGCGAACGACGTCTCAGACTTCGTATGCGCGATTCGCCCATACCGACTATGGACCTGCGTTCGAATCCCATCTCCGCCGGCTCATGGAGGGCCGCTTCAATGTACCCAAGGATGAAGCGAGCACTTGCGGCCTGTGCTTAGCTGGCTTCTGGACACCGATCGAGCGTCCCGCCTACAAGGACCCGCTTTGCCTTCTCGACGCCCTGTCTATCGATCTTGAGAAGGAGACCGTGCCATACATTTACACCGGAATCTCCGAAAGCTCACTAAATGATTCGAACCGTTCCTTTGATGAGTACATACCCACGCCAGCTAGCGACGCGCCCGCGGTTGCCCCGATCTTTTCGTCCGCACACCGGTGGATTTACGCACCCGACATGACCCCCGAGGAAGCGGTAGTCTTCAAGCAATACGACATGCGACCCAACGCCAGTTCGAAAGTGTGCTTCCACAGCTCCTTTCGTGATCGGTTTCACGAGGGTTGGCCAGATTGTCCCGGCCGGCGCAGTGTCGAAGTGCGAGTTCTTCTAACCTTCTAGGCTGCTAACGCGTTCAAGACGGGGAAGCCGCCTT
>JAPPHD010000113.1 GCA_028821125.1 Gammaproteobacteria bacterium | reverse complement strand
GCGAGATTCCTCAGCGAGTCGGGCGTCAGTACGGAAATGGACGAAAGCGCCACGTCGACCGTCTTTCCGTCCAGCGCTCGCCGGAGCTTGTCCGGATCGGCCACCAGGGCCGCCACCGCCATCTCCGAGGCCATGTCCCTTCCCGCCTGCGCGCGCATGGTCCCGGCAGCGCGTTGCGCCGCCTTGGGGTCGGACCGGATCAGCGCAAGCTGCTCCTCCACGAACGCGTCCCGGGAGCCGTCGGCAGGGACGTCCCTGGCCAGCAGGTCGTCGATCATGGTTCTGAGCGAGGCATCGGGCAGGCTCGCGAGGTGTTTCGCGTCGATGTCGTACGGGTCGAGAACGCCGTGGCGAAAACCGGAGAACAGCACCTCTCCCGAGCTGTTGGTCAGGGTCGTCTGCGCCAGGTTCGGAACGTGCTTGTACTGGGTCCGGTCCGAGCAGTTGATGCCGTTGGCCGGATAGTTCTCCGGGAAGTGGGCGGCAAAGGCCTTGCCCGGCACGATGTGGCTGTCCACGTTCACGATGTGGCTGTCCTCGTTCACGCCGTCGTTCACGCCGTCCTCGTTCACGCCGGGCATGGAGGTGCGGATCCGGTTCGTCACCTCGCCCCACGGCTGGCGGTTGATCACCTGGTTCCGCGCCTCATGGAACTGGCGCTTGAGGTCCGGCGTCCTGTCTTTCGGCACGCCGGCCTCACCGAGGCGGAATCGCACAAACTCCTGCAACATCCGCGCCTGGCCTACCTTGGGATGCGCCACGGGCAGCGGCGACCCCTGGCCGGGCCCGGCGTTGCGCCACCGGGCCCGCAACGCCGCGATGTCCCGGCCGCCGCCGGCGCCGCTCTTCTGCAGCGGCACCGGCGTCTCCCAAAGCTCTTTCGCCGCGAGGGCGAGCTGGCCGCCACCCGGGAATTGCAGGCGGCCGCCGGCAGCGTCCTTCAGGTTCGCCAGGATGTCGCGATGCTGCTCGAGGTCGGCCACCAGGCGATCCTTGACGGCGGGGTCGACGCCCTGCAGGTTCCGGGCGACGGCAACCGCGGCCTCGGCATCGAGCAGGTGGGCGTTGCACCGGTCCTCGCGGCTCACCGGCTCGTCCGGAGAAGCCTCGTCGAGGTCGTACAGGCAGGTGAGGTCCGCGAGATCCATGTGCCGGTCGGCGATGCGGGTCTGCAGCGCCCGGAAGAGCGATCGGGTTTCCGGCGTGAGGTTGCCGGCCTGGGCGAGTTCTTCCTGCCGGCCCGCCAACCAGGCCTGGACCACGCCCAGGTTGTGCTTGTTCGAAGCGACCAGGGATTGCACTTCCTGCCGTTCGGACCCGGTCAGCCTGCCGCCGGGCTCGTTCAGCTTGTCCAGCAAGGTCGCAGCCCGAACGATGTCCTGGTCCAGTTGTTTCGCGTAGACGACCGCGGTCTGCAGATCGTCTTTCAGTTCGTAGGGAATCGATTCGTCTTGCAGGCCGTTTACCAGGTACACGCCCAGCCTGTTCAGACTGCCCAGGCCCGACGGCGCGGGCGTCACGTAGTCGTCAGATTTTCGTAGGACGTCGTAGATGTGTTCCTCGTCGGCACTATCCCGGGGGGCAAACTCGTAGTGCGGTTCCTCGCCGCCGGTCTCCCCGATCATCGAGCCCCCGTACGGCTCCTCGTCCGTGGCTTCCTGCGGGCCGAACTCGTAGTGCGGCTCCTCGACTTCGGCTTCCTGCGGGCCGAACTCGTAGTGCGGCTCCTCGACTTCGGCTTCCTGCGGGCCGGACTCGTAGTTCGGGTTGTCGATAGCGAAATCCGACGAGGAGACTCCGTGTTGAGGATCCGCCGAAGGAGTGCTGGTACGTACGTTGAGTTCCTCGTAGATGTGCCGGGACGACGCCGTGGGCCGCGGGGGCTCGTACGTATGCTCCCCGGACTCCGGGCGCCTGCCCGGCAGAAGCCGCTCCGACGACGATGGCGCGACGGAGATGGATCGAGCGCGCAGGTCTGTCCTCTGCCGTGCCCCGGCCAGCCGCAGCGCGTCCTCGCCCACCGGGCGTCCCCACAGGCGTTCGTGCTGTCCGGCAGCCTGAGTGCTCACTCTGCGATTCCGAAAGCCTCCCACCGGTCGCGCCGGCAATTCCGGCTGACGCAGTGCGTTGTAGCCGGAAGCTTCGGAAGGCGATGATCCACGTTCAATGTCCGGCATGATGAGTTTCCGATGATGTAGCTGCCAATGCGGGCCGCTGCGATTCCAGCCAGTCGATCCTGCTGGTCGCGGAAAAACGGTTGCTCCCTTTGCGGCTTACTAATCAGGGAGTTGCCTCCCTGCCAGACTTGCAAATGTATGCACTAATCGAGAACGTGTCCAGACCTCACAGAGAAATTGCCGGGCATGAACGCTATCCGCCGGCCGATCGTCCGGCAGCGCCGCTCCCGGCGACGGTGCCGGTTGGCCGATCTGGATATCGGGTATCCGTGTCAAATGAGATGTTACCACCCGATCGACCTCGGTTGGTTCGTCCCTCCCTTTCCGGACGGGGATTTTTGTCGTGCATGCACGACATAACAAGAGTCGACCCGCGACCGGACGTGCCGGATACCGATACGGGCAGGAAATGAGTTCTCTAGCGAACTACCCCGCCGACGACCGTCCAACGACGTCGCGCGGCCCGCTCCAAGGCATGGACGTGCGTGAAAGGCACTGAAAGCCGGGGGCTCATGCGGGGACGCGCCGGGTGGAATTCGCCTTCGAAGAACCTGGTTCCCGAAACTTGGATTGTTTGGGCCTCTCCTAATCGTCTGGATCGAGAAGTCCGGCAATGCGGGCTCGACGGGCCGCATCGAAGCGGTTGCGCGCGTTTAGCTTGTCGAGGATGTTCCCGACATGGTAACGCACTCCGTGAGTAGTAATGCCGAGCGACGAAGCGATTTCCTTGTCGCGTTGACTTTCCAGACGCCAAAGCACCTCTGATTCGCGAGGGCTCAAATTTGGTACTGCCATGACTCTGGCGTTCAGCGAGGCCGCAAGAATCGACTCGGCGGGAACCGCGAGGGGTGAGTTCGGGTTGGCGTCTCTAAAGGCTTTAAGCACGGCCACGCCCTGCTCGCCTTCGCGGACGATTGGCCGCGCGTAGTCGATCTTGACGAACAACTTGAGGAATCGCTCCAGATTGGTTAACGCGGCTCGCCAGTCACCGCTCTGCGCCTCCAATCCGGTCATGAGGGCCAGCCCACGCATCTGAGTACGTTGCAAGCCGCGCCTGCTCGCCGCCTCGATGAGGCCCCGTCCAATTTGCCGACCTTCGTCGAAGCGGTCTGAGGCGATGTCCAGGCGCAATCGTGCGCAGGACAGTGCCTCCATCTCCCGCCAGGTCTGGCCGCGCAGGTCGAGACAGCCAGCATCGTCTTCCGGGAGTCCGCAGGCACGCCAAAATCGATTCGCCTCCTCGACCCCTCCCAAGACGGCGAGCGTTGAGACACGCAACGCTGCCAGGTGGCGAGCGAGCATGGGCATTTCAGCTCTTTGTGCATGGTGGAGCATCTCTTCGACCATCGACAGGGCTCTGGCTGGTCCGTGAGCCTTCAACGCCAACTCCACTCCAGCTTCCGTCGCGGCAGCGAAGCTGGAAAACGGTCCTCCCATCCGGCGGACTTCCGTCAATAGGCGAATTGCCTCAGCGTCGTCTTCGAACCGGTTGCGTTCCAGATCCAATTCCTGCTTCAGGACACTGCAGCGAACCACGACGCGTGGATCCCCGAGAAATCGTTCCGTTGCAAGGCGTAGCGCCCCGTGGTATTCCCTTGCAGCGTCTCCCACCCTGCCTTGCGCCATTGCCGTCTCTCCGAAAAGTAAAGCTGAAACGGTGGCCAGATAGGGCGCCCGGTCGTCTACCCTGTTTCGAAGACGAACTTCATGGATCTCTCCGGATTCGAATTCTGCTCTCGAGGTGTGGATGTAGCACAATCCGAACGTCACCAAACTGTCCATGGCCGGATCATTTGAAGAGTCCTCGCCGGCGCCAAGGTAGTCTGCAGATTGGATTAGCGTCTCCAACGCAACCATCGACTCACTTCCAAAATAGGCCAGCGAGGCACGGGTGAACAGTTGATCGAGCCGCACTTCCGGATCGTCGCCCAGCCCCTGATCGACCGAGGCTCGTGCAGCCGTCTCGTACGTGCGCCTTGCATCCGTGAGTCGTCCCCGGCAAATGAGGCATACCGTTCGCGCAAAACCGAGACGAGGATCCAGAGCCACTAATTCCTCCGTGAGGTGGGCATCGATCGCGAGCAAACGGTCGACGCCCTGCCGCAGCATCAGTCGGACTCCGCCAGCTTCAACGAATACGGTACGGAGCAGTGTCTTGTCTGCCGCCTTGGTCGCGTAACGTACGGCGGATACGACATCTCCCCGCTTTGATAGCGCCGTTGCGATACGGCGATTTATTGATTGGTACCGCTCGGGGGCTTCCCGTTGCAGTTGCCGGGCGCACTGGTCCTTGATTAGCGGATGCAAACATCGCATGCCCGCACGCCCACCTGCAAGCGGCTGCATCAATCCAGCCAACCCGATCATGGCATTGAGCCGACCGATGGCTTCCGGATCCTCCAGTACGGCGTGGAGCAATTCGGTGTCGAACCAATCGAACAGGCCGACATCGAGCACCAAGTCCCGGTCTTTTTCAGAGAAGCTGTACCACAGGCGCGATTCAAGCCAGTTCTCGACGACATGACGGACTGCAAGCGACTCGTCGTTCGCAGTCGAACCGTGTTTGTTTCGTCGAATCTGGAGAGCAATGGGCCACCCTTTAGATTCCGCCTCAACGTCCGCGAGTTCTTGGCGGGACAGCTTTAACTCGAAGAATCGGGCGATTTCCGGTCTCGAAAACCGCAGGTCTTCGGACGTGAGGATGACCGCGTCTCTCCCTAGCACCGACGCCGTGACATCCAGCCCAACTGGCAGTTCCCGGCATGAGATGGCTATGTGCAGTTCCGGCGGCCCGCGACTTATCAGGGAGTTCAGAATCGCCACCGATTCCGGATTCTGTACCCTCTCCAGTTCGTCAAGGGCAAGCAGGCAAGGTTTCCCGTAAGACTCGATAGCGCCAATCAGCACGTCGGCTCGGGTATGCGGCTGCATCGCTGCCGGGCCTTCCGAGCGAAACAGCTCAAGCACGTTCAAGCCGGCCAATTCGAATGCGTATACGAGATAGGTTTCTAACTGGGCGGGTTCGTCTTGCGCCTCCATGGACACCCATGCGGCCGGCATGCCGAAGTCGGTGGCTGCACGAGCGCATTCGGCGAGCAATGTGGTCTTGCCGAATCCACCAGGCGCCATGAGCAGAGTGATCTGTTGCCGGTTCGGCGTGCACTTCTCCTCCAACTCCTTGCGATGGAAGTACGCTGGCACCCTGTCGGGCACGGCAATGCGGTGGCGCAGCAGCCACGGCGGAGGTCCGTTTTCGGAGTGCTCAGCGCGTGAGTCCTGACGTAACGACGGTTGCCGTCCACTCCCACTGCCAGTATCGGCAGCCGATCTGGAATCACCATCGACAGGTCTCTTCATTTTGTTCCGAATCCTGACACCGAGTTTCCTCCGTCAATGCGCCCTCGACAGCACCACTTTCATCTCACCCGATTCCGGCCCGGGCCATTGGTTGCCCGGGCTGTTTGCCACTGAATGACCGTGCTGGAAACCGCGGAACGAATGGCGTGTTGGTGTCACCACCCACCATCGACAAGCCCGCCATTCGCCAACTCTTTCATCGGTCGGAAAATCGGGCTAAATCAATAGATAAGCTTCTCGCTCTATAGATGTTGAGAGTGACGATTCGAACTCGGCCTGATTCCTTCAAGCCGAATTTTTTCAATAGGCCAAGTCCACATCTTGATCGATCAATTCAATGGTAGTCGGTTATTCGGTTTCTTCACAACCTATATTCGATTCGTGCTCATTGCAACTGTAAGGCGGATCGTCGCACCAGGTGGCTTCGAAACAAGCGGTCACGCTGAGGCGGCAGTCCACCAAATGACGGGTCTGACTGCCGATCGGTTCAAGATCACCAGCCGCGGCATTCTGGCCGTGGGCAACTTGGAGTCGAATACCCTACGCCTGATCGAAATCGATGCGGGCCGTGACACGGTTTTAGCTGGTCACGCCCTCCAGGATGTCGAAAATCGGCGGCGATGCTCAAGACACTACAACAAACCCGGATGCAATTTGCTGAAACGGAGACCGGCTGTTCAGCAGACACTCGCGACATCTGCAGTTCGGCCCGTGTTCTGGAGCAGCGGCCGAGGCCCCGTGCAAGCCTTATCCTGGGATTGTCCATCATTGGCATTGCGGCAGGATGCGCGGCACCCGCGGTGCGTCTTGAAATGCCCGTTCTCTCTGCGACCCCCAACCCTTCGACCGATGGGTCGTATACGGTGTCCTGGACGCCGATTCGAGGTGCTTCCAAGTATCAGCTTTATGAGGACGGCAAGGTCAGCTACGTCGGCGCCCGTCGCTCGCACAGCTACGTTGACAAGGCTGAGGGGGCCTACACCTACGCGCTCAGCTACTGCGTTACGGCACTCGGAATCGAGGCATGCAATTTCAGGGCGGCTGTGGCGGACCTAACTGTCACGGTAACCCAACGATAACCGCATCCGCCAATTCCATGGTCTTGGCCGTTTCCGTACCGGACTCAGTCCATACGAGGCAGCGCGGCAACTATTGCGACCGCGCAGGCGTGGTCACGCCGACCAAGGTCTGCCGTGCGCGCTGTTGACGATAATCGAAATGCACTGAGGGGGGAGGGTGGGCCAACGACAGGTCGCCTGTCGCTATCCGGATTTTCCAGAGCATTGTCTGCATGACGCATTCGAAGGAAGGTGATTTAGCGCGTGCGGCGTTGTTGTATGCGGTGGAGTGTGCGGTGTTGGGTGATT
>JAPPHD010000027.1:50587-56119 GCA_028821125.1 Gammaproteobacteria bacterium | reverse complement strand
CGGCAGGATGACGTGGCCGTGCGCCGAAAGGGAAGCGCCGCATGCGAACTCGCTGCCCGGTACCGACGTTTGATCCATGGAAACTGGCGCCCGGTTTTTCGCCTCAGCGGCTTGACGGCCCTGCTCTTTCGATTTCGAAAAGCGCGGCAAGCTGCTCGGTCATGGCGCCGCCGAGCTGTTCCGCATCGGTGATGGTTACCGCCCGCCGGTAGTGGTGGGTGACGTCGTGGCCAATGCCGATGGCCAGCAGTTCGACCGGCGATCGGGCCTCTATGCTGTCGATGGCGTACTTGAGGTGCTGTTCGAGGTAGTTGCTCGGGTTGACGAGCAGGGTGGAGTTGTCCACCGGCAGGCCGTCCGAGATCACCATGAGCACCTTGCGCTCTTCCCCGCGAACCACGATGCGGTTGTGCGCCCAGATGAGCGCCTCGCCGTCGATGTTTTCCTTGAGCATCTCCTCGCGCATCATCAGCCCGAGGTTCCTGCGGGAGCGGTGCCAGGTGTCGTCGGCGGCCTTGTAGACGATGTGGCGCAGGTCGTTCAGCCTGCCCGGGTGGGCGGGCTTGCCGTCGGCGATCCACCTCTCGCGCGAGCGGCCGCCCCGCCAGCCCCGGGTGGTGAAGCCGAGGATTTCCACGCGTACCGAGCAGCGCTCCAGCGTACGGCCGAGGATGTCGGCGCACATGGCGGCAATGGTGATGGAGCGGCCGCGCATGGAACCCGAGCTGTCGATCAGCAGGGTGACCACCGTGTCGCGGAAGTCCATTTCCTTTTCCTGCTTGTAGGCCAGCGGGTTCATGGGATCGACCACCACCTGGGCGAGGCGGGAGGAATCGAGGATGCCCTCGTCGAGATCGAACTCCCAGGTGCGGTTCTGCTTGGCGAGCAGGCGCCGCTGCAGGCGGTTTGCGAGCTTGGCGGTGGCGTGCTGCAGGGGCACCAGCTGCTGGTCGAGCAGCGCCCGCAGGCGTGTCAGCTCGTCCGGGTCGCACAGTTCCTCGGCCGGCACCACCTCGTCGAACTCGGGGGTGTAGGCCTGGTAGTTGACGTCCATCCGGATGCGGCCGGCATCGTCCGGCATGACCAGGGGCGCCTCGTCCGGGTCGGCTTCGGCGCCGACTTCCTCCGAGTCGAGGTCCGCATCCATCTCCACCAGGGAGGCTTCGCCGTCGGCGGATTCATCGGTCAGGCCCTCGTCGTCGAGCACCACGTCGTCCGGATCGAACTCCGCGTCGCCTTCCGCGTCCTCGTCGGTTGCCTCGGTCTCGTCCTGGTTCTCAAGCTCTTCCAGAGGATCCTCCAGCTCCGCGCCGAGGCCGAGATCGGCGATGATCTCCCGGCAGACGGTGGCGAACCGGCGCTGGTCGTGCAGGCATCCCTTCAGCGCGGCGATGTCGGCCCCGGCGTGCTCCTGGACGTGATCGCGCCAGAACTGCACGAGATTTTCCGCGGAGGGCGGCAGTTCGCGGCCGGTCAGGTGCTGCCTGACCAGCAGGCCGACGGCCACCGACAGGGGCGCTTCGGATACATCGACGACGCTGTCGAATTCCGCCTGGCGGCAATGCGCCTCCAGGGATGCCTCGAGGTTCTGCGCCACGCCCTCCATGCGCAGCGAACCGATGGAGGCGATGCGCGCGTCCTCGACCCACTCGAACATCTCCTGGGCGGGCCCGCTGCGCGGTGCATAGCGGCTGTGAACGGATTCGTCGTGGAACCGGAGCTTCAGCGCCAGCTCATCGCCGATGCCCCGCACGGTATTGACCTCCGCCTCGTCGCAGCCGACCGTAGGCAGCGGCATGCGCACGCGGTTGCCGCGCAGTACGGGGGAACCCTGGCCAAAGGCGACCTCGACTTCGTTGTCTTCCGCAATCGCCCGAACCGTGGCGACCGTCGCGCGCTTGAAGGACTCCAGCGGATGTTCCAGTTCGACCGACACGGCGCCGCCGGTGCTCAGGCCGTGCGCAGCGTTATGCCCGCCGTCGCATCGCCCAGGTCTTCACCCATGCAGCGCTGGTAGTACTCCGCCACGATGGGGCGCTCCAGCTCGTCGCACTTGTTCAGGAAGGTCACCCGGAACGCGAACGCCGTATCGCCGAAGATCTCGGCGTTCTGCGCCCAGGTGAGGACGGTGCGCGGGGACATGACGACGGACACGTCGCCGTTGATGAACCCCTGGCGGGTGAGATCGGCGACGGACACCATGTTCGACACCGCGCGGCGGCCCGCCTCGCTCTCGGCGTAGCTTTTCGCCTTGCCGAGCACGATGTCGGTTTCCGCATCGTGCTCCAGGTAGTTCAGGGTGGTGACGATGCTCCAGCGGTCCATCTGCCCCTGGTTGATCTGCTGGGTGCCGTGGTAGAGCCCGGTCGTATCGCCCAGGCCGACCGTGTTGGTGGTTGAGAAGAGGCGGAAGTGGGGGTGCGGGGAGATCACCTTGTTCTGGTCGAGCAGGGTCAGCTTGCCTTCCACCTCCAGGACACGCTGGATGACGAACATGACATCCGGCCGCCCGGCGTCGTACTCGTCGAAGCAGAGCGCCACCGGGTGCTGCAGCGCCCAGGGCAGGATGCCCTCCTTGAACGCGGTGATCTGCTGGCCGTCCTCGATGACGATGGCGTCCTTGCCCACCAGGTCGATACGGCTGATGTGGCTGTCGAGGTTGATCCGGAGGCATGGCCAGTTGAGCTTCGCGGCCACCTGCTCCACATGGGTCGACTTGCCCGTGCCGTGATAGCCCTGGATCATCACCCGCCGGTTGTGGCTGAAACCCGCCAGAATGGCGAGCGTGGTGTCGTGGTCGAACAGGTAGTCGTCGTCCACCACCGGCACGTAAGGCGTGTGTTCGGAAAAAGCCGGAACCTCCAGGTCGAGGTCGATGCCGAACGCTTCCCGCACGGATACCCTGGCGTCGAGCGCCAGGTCCGGTGAAAGACCCGATTCCAGTATGGCCACCGATACTCCCAAATGCGGGCAAAGCGCGCTATTTTACGGAACCCCGCAAGGGCGAACCAGCAAAAAAGGCAACCCGGGATGGCGACAATCTACATGGTAAGGCACGGCAAGGCCCGCGTCGGCGACGGGCTCGACCCGGGTCTCGACGACCTCGGCCGCGAACAGGCCAGGGCCACGGCTGCCGCTCTCAGCGGCAAGGGCCCCCTGCCGATCCTTTCCAGCCCGTTCGCCCGCGCCAGGCAGACCTCGGAACCGCTCGCGGACCTCTGGGATCGGAAGGTGACCATCGAGCCGCGGGTGGCCGAGATCCCCTTCCCTACCACGGATCTCGCCGAGCGCTCACGCTGGCTCAGCCAGGCCATGGCGGGAACCTGGCTCGACCTGGGGCCGGACCTTCTGGCCTGGCGGGATGCACTTGTGGAGTGCGTGAGCTCCCAACGCCAGGACTGTGTCATCTTCTGCCACTTCATCGCCATCAATGTCGCGGTCGGGGCCGCGACAAGCGACGACCGGGTCGTGATATCCCAGCCGGACAACGGCTCGGTGACCTCCTTCGAAAACGGCAACGGCGCACTGCGGCTCCTGCAACTGGGCAGGGAAGCGAAGACCCGCATCAACTGACGTTCTGATTCAGCCTGCGACCGGCGTCGTATCCGCCGAACGTTCAGGCCGGCCGGCGATGCATTCAATGCCGCAGGTAACGGGCCTCCCTTTCCAGCGGGGGCAGGCGCACGCCGCAGAGCCGAACCAGCAGCCGTTCAAACGATATCCAGGCATCGCCGCGCAGTTCGCCCTTGCCCTGCTGATCGACCAGGGCGACCTGGGCGAGTACCCGTTCCGGGGAGCCGCAACGTCTCAGAAATCCCGGAACCAGCCGTTTTCTCTGCGGCGGCATCCATTGCCCCGAACCGATCCCGCGGAGCTGGCTGGTGAAGGCGCCCAAAAGGGCGAAGAGCGCGATGCCTTCTTCACGCAGGGTTGCCAGTACGCGTCGAACCCGCCGGGCATCGCCGGCGAACACGGCATCGATCAGCTCGAACGCATCGTAGTGGGCAGCGTCGGTAACCGCTGCCTCGACACTCCCGGCATCGATCGGGGCATCGAGCCCTGCCATCTTGAGCTTGTCGATCTCCTGTGCCGCCGCCAGCAGGTTGCCTTCCACCCGGCCGGCGAGCCAGGCGACGGCGTCGCGCGTCATGTCGAGGCCCGCGGCTTGCGCACGGCGGGCGAGCCAGGCGGGCAGCTCGCGATGGTCGACGGGCCAGACGGGAACGACGGCGCCGGCGGCATCGATCGCCTTGTACCAGGCACTGGACCGCTGGCGTGAATGCAGGCGGCCCGTTCGCACCAACAGCAGGTTGTCGGGGCTGACGTCCTCCAGGTACTCGCGCAGCGCTTCGGATGCCTGACGGTCGAACCGGTTCGCCGGCACCCGCAGGTCGAGCACCTTCCGCTCCGCAAAGAGCGAAAGCGATGCCCCTTCCTGCAGCAGGTCGTGCCACTTGAACCCGGGTTCCACGTGCAGCACGGTGCGCTCGGCGAACCCCTCGCGCCGCGCCGCCGAGAGCACGAGTTCGCAGCATTCCTCCACCAGCAGGGTTTCGTCTCCGGTCACGAGGTAGACGGGCCGCAGACCGCCCGCCAGGCCGGAGGACAGATCCCGTGGTTTAACCTGCACCGGCGGAGCCCGCCGGCGCCGCGCTTGCGGCGGCGGCATTGAGGGCACGCATGATCTGCCCCACGAGATCGTTGGCGAGTTCGGCCTCGATGAGCGCCTGTTCCCCGGCGGTGCCGGCGATGTTGTCCCGGTCGACGACGAACACCCGGCTGGCGTCCAGCCACACCGGCTCCCGCAATACCCGGGCGCCGGAGCGAACGGCGAAGCGAACGGTGATGGACACCTCGTACTCTGCGGCCCGGGCGCTGCCGGTCACCGCCACGGTACGGCGCCCGCGCCGCTCGTCGAGCAGCTCGACGGTCATCTCGGCACGCGAAGCCCTCGGCTCGATCCGCACCCCGGCCTGGCCGAGCGCCCGCCGCAATTCGCCCGCAAGACGTACCCGCGGCTGCGCCGTGACATGAACGCTTTCGATGCTGCTTTCCAGGTCCCAGCCACGCAGTTCGAAACCGCATCCGGCGATTGCAAGCAATGCCGGAAGGACGAATCCCGTTGCTCGTATCACTAGCATGGAAAAATCTACAACTGTTTGATTTTAATGGAAAAAGTAATTGACATAGTATGGGTGATTCAACACCGAGTCGGCGTACGGTGCAGGCATCCGGCACGCCAAGCGGACGCGTTGTGGTGGAATTCAAGGGCACAGGGGTGCTTTAAAGGTGCCGGATGCCTGCACCGTACACCGACTCTCATCCTGTGGCCAAACAGTTCCTTGCGCGTCAGCTTCCCGGCGGGACGGGTTGGGAATCTGCATGGAACAATATTCAAGCCATTGATTCCAAATAAAATATTATTTGACAAAGTATAGTCAGTCGCGACAACGAGTTCGCATACGGGGCTTCCCTTTCGGCGCACGGCCACATCATCCTGCTGTACGCAAGGGTATTGGACGAGCTTAACGC
>JAPPHD010000027.1:0-50577 GCA_028821125.1 Gammaproteobacteria bacterium | reverse complement strand
GCTCCCTTGCCGCCCCCCGCCCACCCCTCCCTGCTGTCCTCTTGTTTTTGGCCCTCTCTTCCCGCCCCTAAGGGGCAGCCCCGTATGCGAACTCTCTCCCCGGAATCCGGCGTTGTTCCTTCCGCGGCAGCGTCCTGTCGGGCCCGGTACAGACCGGAAGCTTTTGTCCGTGGAGAAAACCTGGACGGGCCTCACGCGGCCACCAGGTTGATCAACTTGTTCGGCACATGGATGACCTTGCGCACCGTTTTGCCGTCGAGATGGCGGGCGACATTGTGGTTGCTGCAGGCCGCCTCCCGCACCACCTCGGCGGCCGCGGCGTTGGGCACGCTGACCTGCCCGCGCAGCTTGCCGTTCACCTGCACGGCAATCTCCACGAACTCCTCCGAGATTTTCGATTCGTCGTAGTCGGGCCAGTGGGCTGATGCGAAAAGGCCACCGGTGGCGCCGAGCCTGGCATGCAGTTCCTCGGCGACATGGGGAGCGAAGGGCGCCAACAGGATAACCAGCGGCTTGAGTTCCGCCTGCCGCGGCGCCCGTCCGCCTTCGCGCACGAGGTTCAGGTACTCCATCATGGCAGCGATGGCCGTGTTGTAGTGCAGGTCGGCCACCTGTTCGGTCACCTGCTTGATGGTGCGGTGCAGGGCCCGTTCGACATCCGGGTCCGGTGCTTCGCCGGCATCCTCCTCGAGCGAGCGGGCGACGCTCTGCCACAGGCGGTTGAGGAAACCCTGCGGCCCCTGGATGCCTTTGCCCTGGTAGTCGCCTCCCTGCTGGTACGGCCCCAGGAACATCAGGTACAGGCGCATGGTGTCGGCACCGTGCTGGGCGATGATCTCGTCGGGGACGATCACGTTGCCGCGGCTCTTCGACATCTTGCGGCCTTCGCGGATGAGCAGCCCGTGGGCGCGGAATTTCCGGAACGGCTCGGCAAAACCGATGATGCCGAGTTCGTGCAGCGCCATGGTGAGGAAGCGGGCGTACATCAGATGCAGCACGGCGTGCTCGTGGCCGCCGATGTAGCAGTCCACCGGCAGCCACTTCTCGGTCAGCTCCCGGTTGATGGGCCCGTCGTGCAGGCCCGCCGAGGGGTAGCGCAGGAAGTACCAGCCGCTGCACAGGAAATTGTCGGTGACGTCGGTTTCGCGGTGCGCCTTGCCGCCGCAGGACGGGCAGGTCGTTTCATACCAATCGGTCGCCCGCGCCAGCGGGCTGACGCCGGTATCGTCCGGGCGGAAATCCTCGAGATACGGCAACTCCACCGGCAGGTCCGCTTCGGGTACCGGCACCGCGCCGCAATCGGCGCAATGCACGATGGGAATGGGCGGGCCCCAATAGCGCTGGCGCGAGACGCACCAGTCGTGCAGGCGGTAGTTGACCCGGAATACCGCCAATCCGTCGGCTTCCAGGTCGGCGACGATGGCCCGCTTGCCTTCCGCCACCCCCAGCCCGTCGTAGCGCCCGGAATTGACGAGCACGCCGTCGCCGGGCCAGGCGGCTTCCAGCGGCGACGCCGCATCTTCGCCGGGGCCGGCGATGACCCGCACGATGGGTAGCCCGAACTCCGTGGCGAACTCGAAATCCCGCTCGTCGTGGCCCGGCACCGCCATGATCGCCCCGGTGCCGTAACCCATCAGCACGTAGTCCGCGATCCAGACCGGTATTTCCGAGCCATTGACCGGGTTTATGGCATGGCCGCCGGTGAAGACCCCGGTCTTCTCCTTGTCGACCTTCTGGCGTTCGATGAGATCGCGCCCGGCCACCTCCTTGCGGTAGGCGTTCACGGCATCCCGTTGCGCGGGCGCGGTGACGGCATCCACCAGGGGATGCTCCGGCGCCAGAACCATGTAGGTGGCCCCGAACAGCGTATCCGGACGTGTGGTGAACACCCGGATGATCCCGTCATTTCCGGCTAGCGCGAAGTCAACATCGGCGCCCTCGCTGCGGCCGATCCAGTTGGCCTGGGCTTTCCGCGTCTTGTCGGACCAGTCGATGTGCTCCAGGTTGTCGAGCAGTTGCTGGGCATAGCGGGTGATCCTGAAGAACCACTGGGGAAGCTGCCGCTGCTCGACGACGGCATCGCAGCGCTCGCACTGCCCCTGGATCACCTGTTCGTTGGCCAGCACCGTCATGCAGGAAGGACACCAGTTCACCGGCGCTTCGCGGCGCTCCACCAGGCCGCCCTCGTAGAGCTTCAGGAACACCCACTGGGTCCACCTGTAGTAGCTCACGTGGGTGGTGTTTACCGTGTGGTCCCAGTCGTACATGCCGCCGAAGCGCTTGAGCATGCGGGTGAAGTTCTCGATGTTCCGGGGTATCAGGTCGTTGGGGTTGGTGCCGACCTTGAGCGCGTAGTTCTCCGAGTGGATGCCGAAGGCATCGAAACCGATGGGCTCGAACACGTCCTTGCCGCGCAGCCGCCAGTAACGCCCGTTCACGTCGGCGCCGGTGTAGGCGTAGATGTTGCCGATATGCAGCCCTTCCGCCGACGGGTACGGAAACATCATCAGGTTGTAGTACGGGTCCCTGGCGTTCCTCAGGTCGTCTTCGGTGAAGCGGTTCGTGCCTTCGCTATCCCACTTCTCCTGCCACTTGAGCTCCACCGCCTGGGGATCGTACTTCTCGTTCGCGGCGGCCATGGTCTGCCCTGCTCAAAGGGCGGCAATATATCATCTAGCGGTGCGCGCTTGGGCTTTCAGAAGGGCCGCAAGCAGGCCGGCGAAACACAGCGCCACCAGCCACGCATCGCCGTGCCGGTTGTAGGGGGTACGACCCTCCATGATGCGGAATTCGCCGGCCAGAACGTCGCGTTCGAACTGCGGCAGCGCACTGACGATCCTTCCCCGGTGATCGACGATCGCGGTGACGCCGTTGTTGGTGCCGCGCAGCAGCCAGCGGCCGTTCTCCACCGCCCGGGCGCGGGCGATCTGGGCGTGCTGCAGGGGCCCGATACTGGCTCCGAACCAGGTGTCGTTGGTAATCGTCACCAGCAGGTCGGCCTGCGCCGCCGAGGCGCGCATCAGTTCCCCGTAGGCGATCTCGTAGCAGATGCCCACGGCCGCCCGTCCGACGCCCGCGTCCAGGGTGCCCAGCTCCCATGGTCCCGGCCGAAACGCGGACATGGGCAGGTCGAAGAATCCGATCAGCCCACGCAACAGCCCCTCAAAGGGCACATAGTCGCCGAAGGGAACCAGCCGGCGCTTGGTATAGCGCCCGCTGCCCACGCCGGTGGCGAGCGCGCTGTTGTAGACAAACCAGTCGCCGCCGGGGGTACGCTCCGCTGTGGGTATGCCGAACAGCACCGTGGTCCCCGTTCGTTCTCCCCGCTCGTCCAGTGCCTCGAGGACTGCTGCGGCCTGGTGCTCATACAGCGTGATCGCCGCCTCCGGCCAGACAATGAGATCGTGCCCCCAGTACGGCCCGGTCATATCCAGGTAACGCTCGACGATCGGCATGCGGTTTTCCGCTTGCCACTTGATGGACTGGTCCACATTGCCCTGCACCAGCGCGGCCTTGTGGGAAGAGGCGGGCCGCACCCATTCCATGGGCGACAACGCCAGGCCCGCCAGCCAGGGCGCGGCGGCGAGCAGCAGCGCGGCGCTGCGCCCGCGCACCGAGAGGGCGAGCGCATTATTCAGCGCAACCACGAGGAAAGCCGATGTAGCGACGATGCCCAGGCTCGCCAGGCTCACGCCTCCCAGCGGAACCAGGTGAACAAGCGGTGTGTTCAGGTGCGCATAACCGGGATAGAGCCAGGGGAACCCGGTCAGAAACCAGGTAAGGAGCCATTCGAACAGCACCCACACCGCCGCGAACAACCCGGCGCCCAACAGGCCGGCGCAGCCACCGGCGACCCGGCTGTACAGCCACGCCTGCAACAGCGTGAACACCGACAGCCCCGCCACGAACAGCAGCACCAGGAATGCCGCCAGCGGCACCGAAGCCTCTCCATAGAGGCGCATGCTGACGTATACCCAGGAGACCCCGACGCCGAACTTGCCGATGCCGTAGGCGAAGCCGAGTGCCGCGGCATTGCGGGGTAGCAGGTTGAGCAGCCAGAACCAGCCGCCGATGGACAGCATGCCGAGCGGCCACCAGCCGAAAGGAGCGAGCGTCAGCGGCAGGAGCGCGCCGCAGCCGGCGGCCAGACTCAGCGCGAACAGCGTACGAAAGCGCTGGTCACCTGATAAAAACTCTCGAATACTCAAACTGATTCGTTCGAACTCTCGCTGCTGGACTGACTACGACGTTTCGCGCCCTCGACCGGTACACCAAGGCGCTGACACGCAGGAAACAGCGTCTGGTTGCAGGGTGAGGGCCGTTCTTTGCGAGCCCGCGCAAGCCCCTTTCCAGTCGGCGGTCCACCTCCGGAATGCGCTGGTTCCCGGTCATACAGTGTAGGGGTCGGCGATGCCCATCTCGTTGAGGATGGCTGTCTCGAGGCTTTCCATCACCTGGGCTTCCCCGGCGGATTCATGGTCGAACCCGCGCAGGTGCAGCACCCCGTGCACCACCATGTGGGCGTAGTGATCACAGGCAAGCTTGTTCTGTTCCTGTGCCTCCGCTTCGACCACGGGCGCGCAGACCACCACATCGCCCAGGTGTTTCTTCCCCGTTAACTCCGCCCCCGACGGGAAGCTCAGCACGTTTGTCGGCTCGTCGATTCCCCGGTAACGGCCGTTCAGCCTTCCTGCCTCCGCGGCGCCCACCACCCGCACGCAGACTTCACCGGTATCGTCCTGAAGGGCGCGCTCGGCCCAGCGCCGCAGGTTCGCCGCCGCCGGCGCCGTACAGCCGCCGGCGGCGATCTGCACGTCAACCCGCATCCAGATCGGCCTGCTTGCCCCGGCCGGGCGACGTATCCGGCTGCCGCGCGTAGGCATCGACGATGCTCTGCACCAGCGGGTGGCGCACCACATCCCGCGATCCGAAATGCGTGAAACTGATGCCCGGCACCCCGCGCAGCACATTGCGCACGTTGACCAGGCCCGACTTCTGCCCCGGCGGCAGATCGATCTGGGTGATGTCGCCGGTAACCACCGCCGTGGAACCGAACCCGATGCGGGTCAGAAACATTTTCATCTGTGCGATGGTGGTGTTCTGGCTCTCATCCAGAATGATGAAGGCATTGTTCAGCGTGCGGCCGCGCATGTAGGCGAGCGGCGCCACCTCGATGATGTTGCGCTCGATGGCCTTGTTGACCCGCTCGACGCCCATGGTCTCGAAGAGCGCGTCGTACAGGGGCCGCAGGTACGGGTCGATCTTCTGGGCCAGGTCGCCCGGCAGGAACCCGAGCTTTTCACCCGCCTCCACCGCCGGGCGCACCAGCAGGATGCGCGCGACCCGGTCGCTTTCCAGGAATTCCACGGCGCAGGCAACGGCAAGGTAAGTCTTGCCGGTACCGGCGGGGCCGATGCCGAAAGTCAGGTCGTGTTCGCGGATCGCCAGGGTGTAGTTGGTCTGGTTGCGCCCCCGGGGCTTGACTGTCCTGCGCCGGGTGCGGATCACCACGCCTTCGTTGTCCGGCTCCCCTTCCGGCTGGGCGAGCAGCGCCTCGACGCCGGCCTCCTGGAGAAACAGATGCACCAGGTCGGGTTCGATGACCTTGCGCTCGAGGGTCTCCCGATAGAGCTGCGACAGCAGGGCGCCCGCCGCGCGAACCCGCTGGTCGGGCCCGCTGATCTGGAAGCGGTTGCCGCGGCCGCGGATATGCACGCCCAGCCGCGTCTCGAGGTGCTTGAGGTTCTGGTCGAACGGGCCGCACAGAACAACCAGGCGATGTGCGTCGTTGGGTTCCAGGCCGATGGTCGTGGTGAGTTGCACCACTTTTTTTTCCTGTGGCGCTACGCGTTGTTCCTGCGGCGCTTCGCGTTCTGCCTGTGACGCCGCGCGCTTGTCTTCCCGCGGCTCCGCGCGGGATTGCTCATCGCTCAATGGTTCCGGTTGCGCCTCTTGTGTCCCCTGTTGGCCATTACCATATAGGCTCACAGACGGTGACTGTCAATGGACAAAGGCTGAATTCCTCAGGCGAGATCGCCGCGCAAAGAGTTCGGCAGGGCTTCGGTGACGAGCACGTCCGCGAAGTTTCCGATCAGGCCCTTGTCCCCGCAGGAGAAGTTGACCACCCGGTTGTTTTCCGTGCGCCCCTGCAACTGCCCCGAATCCCGCTTCGAGATTCCGGTGACGAGCACCCGCTGGCGGCTGCCGACCATGGCTGCCCCGATTTCAGCAGCGTGCTCACGCAAGCGGTCCTGGAGGATCGCCAACCGGTGTTTCTTGACCTCCAACGGGGTGGGATCGGACAGGGAGGCGGCGGGTGTGCCCGGGCGGGCACTGTAGATGAAGGAGAAGGAGGTATCGAAGCCGATCTCCTCGATGAGCGCCATGGTGGCATCGAAGTCCGCGTCCGTCTCCCCCGGGAAGCCGACAATGAAATCCGAGGAGAGGCTGATGTTCGGGCGCACCCCGCGCAGCTTCCTGATCTTCGACTTGTACTCGAGAACCGTGTGCCCCCGCTTCATCGCCGCGAGAATCCGGTCGGAACCGGATTGCACCGGCAGGTGCAGGTGGTCCACCAGCGACGGCACGTCCGCATAGGCCTCGATCAGGTTGTCGTTGAACTCCACCGGGTGTGAGGTGGTGTAACGGATGCGCTCGATGCCGTCCACCGCAGCCACGTAATGGATCAACTCGGCAAGATCCGCCAGATCGCCCTCGATCGGCCCCCGGTAGGCGTTGACGTTCTGGCCGAGCAGGTTGACCTCCCGCACGCCCTGGGCGGCGAGTTGCCCGACTTCGCGCAGCACATCGGCCACCGGGCGGCTGACCTCCTCGCCCCGGGTGTAGGGCACGACGCAGAACGTGCAGTACTTGCTGCAGCCTTCCATCACCGAAACAAACGCGCTCGGCCCTTCGGCGCCCGGCGGCGGCAGGTTGTCGAATTTCTCGATCTCCGGGAAGCTGATATCCACCACCGGCCCGGAGATGCGCGCCCTGGCCTCGTCGACCATCTGCGGCAACCGGTGCAGCGTCTGCGGCCCGAAGACGATATCCACGAAGGGCGCCCGCTCGGCGATCGCCGCGCCCTCCTGGCTGGCCACGCAGCCGCCCACGCCGATCAGCAGGCCGGGCCTGCGTTGCTTGAGCTTGCGCCAGCGCCCGAGCTGATCGAAAACCTTCGCCTGGGCTTTCTCCCGGATCGAGCAGGTGTTGAGCAGGATCAGGTCTGCCTCGGCCTCGGATCCGGCGGACTCGTAGCCGTGGCTCTCCCGCAGCACGTCCACCATCCGTGCCGAGTCGTACTCGTTCATCTGGCACCCGTGGGTTTTCACGTAGAGCCGGTTGGTGGCGGGGTTGGACAAGGCGCTCGGCTGCCTGCTTGCAAAGGGGGACGCGAATCTACTACAGACCGGCCCAAAAGTTCATACCCCGATGCCGGAAGGCGCACCCAACCCAGGAAGAATCACGCGGCCAGGCCCGGTATTGCTTCACGGTCGCTAAAGCAGGCTACCCGCCGTTACAATCCGCGCAGTCACTGATGTTCACACTCACGAGGATCACGAACGGATGCACCAGGTACCCGGAAGGGTTGATTTGACTTCGGAAACCGCCGGGGCTCATTCACGGCGGAGAATGCTGCGCCTTGCCGCACAGGCCAATCTGGTCGTCATCCTCATTCTAGGGGCACCCGACTCTGCGGCAACGGCGCCCCCGGACGGCAACCGTTTCCTGGTAGCGCCTTATGTCTGGGCAACGAACGTCGATGCGGAACTCGCGCTGGGGCCAGATTCGGTGCCGGTCAAAATGAACGTCGGCGATGTCCTTTCCTATGTCAAGTACGGCGCAATGGGCTACCTGCAATGGAATTTCAACAACAACTTCCTGTTTGCCGACGGGACCGCGGCCGGCATGGACACCGACGAGTTCGAACCGTTCTTCAACGATCCTCTCAAGGTCGATTTCAGGGTGGTCGAAACGGGTTATGGCCGGCACTTCCTGCTGAGACCGGGTTCGGGGCCGGTACGGGAAATCCTGGTTTCGCCTCACCTCGGCATTCTGCATGGCAGCCTGAACGGAGAGGTGTCGGGAACGTTCGACATGGACATTGACTATAGCTGGACCGGCCTGACAATCGGGGGCACCGTCAGCGCCGCTCTCGACAAGAGGTTCAGGCTGTCGCTGCGAACCGTTCATTCCGGTTTCTCCGGTGGGCTCAAGGATTTCTACAACGTCTTGCTCGCGCTGCGCTACCGCGTGAGCGACCGGGTTGCGCTGGGGGTGGGATACCGCATCGCCAGCGCCAGATACACGACCGGCGACACCGTCGTCGATGTAGACCTGAACGGCGCCCTGCTTGGCGTCGAGTTGAGCTGGTAACGGGCGGGCAACGCCGATAAACGGTTGCAACCCGGGCCGGTTGTACCTATATAGGGCCAATGAGCGACAACCAATCCCATATCTACAAGGTGCTGTTCCACAGCATGGGCCAGATCTTCGAGGTCTACGCCCACAACATCTACTCGAGCGATCTCTACGGATTCATCGAGGTGGAGGACTATATATTCGGCAAGCGCACCCAGGTGGTCATCGATCCTGGCGAAGACAAGCTGCGCACCGAGTTCGAAGGGGTGCAGCGCAGCTTCATCCCGATGCACGCGGTGATCCGCATCGACGAGGTGGAGAAAGAGGGCGTCGCCAAGGTGACCGAAACCACCACCGGCAACGTCACGCCGTTCCCCATGCCGGTTCCCGGCGACAGGGGCAAGAAATAGCGGCCTGCCCGCCGCGCCGGCCAGCCCTGCCCGATCCGGCCCAGGTCGTATAGAGCCGGCATGACACAAGATCGCCTTGTCCCGGACGGCGCGCAGACGTCCTTTCGCACCTACGCCCTTGGCGTGCTGGTGGTGGTCTATACCTTCAACTTCATAGACCGCCAGATTCTCTCCATCCTCATGGAAGCCATCAAGCTGGACCTCGGCCTGTCCGATACCCAGCTCGGACTGTTGAGCGGCTTCGCCTTCGCGCTTTTCTACGCCACCCTCGGGATTCCGATCGCCCGCTGGGGCGACCGCCACAACCGCCGCAACCTGATCGCCCTGGCGCTGGCCGTGTGGAGCGCGATGACGGCGATTTCGGGCCTGGCGCTCAATTTCTGGCACCTGCTGCTGGCCCGCATCGGCGTCGGGGTCGGGGAGGCGGGCTGCAGCCCCCCCGCACACTCAATGATCTCGGATTACTATCCTCCGGAACGGCGTGCCTCTGCCCTCGGCATTTACTCTCTGGGCATTCCGCTGGGCATTCTGTTCGGCTTCACCGCCGGCGGCTGGATCAACGAGTTCTTCGGCTGGCGCACCGCGTTTTTCGTGGTGGGGATACCCGGCCTGCTGCTGGCGCTGGTCGTGCGCTTCACCGTGCGCGAGCCGCGCCGGGGGCTTTCGGAAGGCAGGGAGGATACCGGCCCCATGCCGTCGGCCATGGAGACCTTCGCCTTTCTCTGGCGCAAGCGCACCTTTCGGCACATGGCCTTCGGCGGCGCGCTCACCGCCTTCGTGGGTTACGGCCTGGCCGGTTGGGCGCCCGTCTTCTTCATCCGCGTGCACGGCATGCCCACCGGCGAACTCGGCACCTGGCTGGGGCTGATATTCGGCATCCCCGGCGCCATCGGCATCGCCTGGGGCGGCTTCCTGGCCGATCGCCTCGGCGCCCGGGACAAGCGCTGGTACCTGTGGATCGCGGCGATCGCGCTGGCCGGTATCGTGCCACCTACACTGGCGATGTATTTCCTGCCCAATCCCTACTGGGCGCTGACGCTGATGATCGTGCCGGTGCTGTTCGGCAACTTCTACCAGGCAACCACCTTCTCCCAGACCCAGGGCCTGGTGGAACTGCGGATGCGGGCGGTGGCCGCCGCCGTGCTGCTGTTCATCCTCAACATCATCGGGCTCGGGCTCGGCCCCTTTGCCGTCGGCTTCTTCACCGACCTGCTGTCCGGCCGTTTCGGCGACGAGTCGGTGCGTTATGCGCTGGCCATCTGCACGCTGGTGGAACTCTGGGCTGCCTATCACTATTGGGTGGCCGGAAAGCACCTGGCCGGAGACCTGGCGTACCAGCCTTCTTCCTGATCCGGGAGGAAATTCGGCGAACCTCGCCCGCCGGGGCGAACCCACATCCTCCGAGCGAGCGCGCCCTGTTCCACCCGTTCGCATCGCGTCGGGCTACAATGCCCGCTTTTTTCGGGACGGAACTTGAAGGTGTCGTCAATCATCATCGCAGGAGCAGGACACGCCGGAGGACAAGCCGCCGCCAGCCTGCGTCAGGAAGGATTCGAGGGAGAGATCGTCGTCATCGGCGACGAGCCGCACATTCCCTATCAGCGCCCGCCGCTCTCAAAGCAGTACCTGGCCGGTGAGCACGGCCTGGAACGCGTCTACCTGCGCCCGGAAAAGTTCTACGCCGACCGGAACGTCATCATCCGGTCCGGCGTGCGGGTTGAAGCCATCGACCGTGCCGCGCACACCGTCGCCACGTCAGACGGCGACTCCCTCTCCTATGAAAAACTGCTGCTAGCCACCGGCAGCCGGCCGCGGCTGCTGCAACTCGACACCGGCGACCTTGCGGGCATCCACTATCTCAGGACCATCGCGGACGTGGATGCCATCCGGGCAGAAATGGCGCCCGGCCGCAAAGTCGCCGTGGTCGGCGGGGGCTACATCGGCCTGGAGGTGGCCGCCGTCTGCATCGAAGCCGGCCTCGAGGTCCGGGTAATCGAGATGGAAGACCGCATACTGCAACGGGTGACCACACCGGCCATGTCCGAGTTCTACCACGGCCTGCACAGCGGTCGCGGCGTGACCATTCACACCGGCACAAGGGTGACGGGCTTCGCCGGCAACGGCGCGGTCAGCCAGGTACTTTGCAGCGAATCGACATTCGCTGCCGACCTGGTCATCGTCGGCATCGGCATCGTGCCCAACGTGGAACTGGCGGCGGAGGCCGGCTTGCCGTGCGACAACGGCATCGTCGTCGACGACCGTTGCCGCACCGCCGACCCCAACATCTACGCCGCCGGCGACTGCACCAATCACCCCAACCCGCTGCTGAACCGGCGCCTGCGCCTGGAGTCCGTGCCCAACGCCATGGAACAGGCTCGCGTAGCCGCGGCCAACATGTCGGGCGGCGACAAGGTCTACGCCTCCGTACCCTGGTTCTGGTCCGATCAGTACGATCTGAAGCTCCAGATGGTCGGCTTCGCCGCCGACGGAGACACCGAAGTGCTGCGGGGAGACAAGTCCGCGAACAGTTTCGCCGTCTTCCACCTGAAAGACGGCGCCATCGCCGCAGTGGACGCTGTCAACAGTCCCAAGGAATTCATGATCTGCCGCCGCCTGATCGGCCGGACGGTGGACCAACAAGCCCTGGCCGACCCGGATACGGACCTGAAGTCCCTGCTCTGAAACCCCGCTCGTCCCTGGGGGGAGCCAGCCCGGATTACGGCACGGAACAGGCAAGCACGCGGGAAATCTGGCACAGGTCGCGGCCGCTCTCCTCACGCCACTGATTGAACGCCGCCTGGGTTGCAGCCAGGTCCCGCTTGCTGGTCGGTTCCTTGTCGACGACTCCCTGTTCGATGAGCGCCTTGACCACGTCGCTGGAAAACATGGGCGTGTCCTTGCCGATGAAGCGCAGGAAATAGCCGCCGGTGTGGCCGCCGAGCCGGTCGCCCCGCCGCTTGATATCGGCCCAAAGACCGAAGATGTCGGTGACCGGCCAGTCGGCGAGATAGCTGCCGAAACTGCCGTGTTCCGCGCGCACGTCGAGCACGAAGGCGGCGTTCCTGCGCACGGACTGGATCTTTTTCGCATTGCGGATGATGCGCTCGTCCACTGCCAGCGCCTCGAGTTCCTCATCCGACAGCATGGCGCACCGGGTGACGTCAAAGCCGTGAAAGGCGGCTTCGAAATGCGGCCACTTGTTCTCGACAATCTTCCAGACGAATCCTGAGCGGAAGATGCACTTGGTCATTTCGGACAGCGCCCGGTCGTCCGGCAGGCTGCGCAGCCCTGCCGCCGATTCCGCTGCCGGCAGCAGGCCCTCCACGGCCGCTTCGCCCCCCTTGCGCTCCGCAGCGCGCTGAAAGATGCTATCGAAACTGTCCACGCCCGGCGCCTTCAGGAAAGGGTTGCCATGATCGATGTTGTCGACAAGGAGCGTCAAGCGCTCGACCCCAAACTCAAGGACCTGCTCGAACACGAGGAGGAAGAGGCTCGGGATTTCATCTATTGCGGAACCTGCTCCACGGTCATCGGCAAGAACAGCGACCGCATCGAGGTGACCGGCAGCCACGACCACCGTTTTGCCAACCCGTACGGCTTCCTCTTCCACATCGGCTGTTTCAGCGAAGCGCTCGGCTGCAGCATCGCGGGCACGCCCGAGGCGGCCGACAGTTGGTTCATGGGCTATCAATGGCGCATCGCTGCCTGCAGCGAATGTCAACGGCACCTCGGCTGGTATTTCGACCGGGTCACGCCCGGCTCGGAGAGCGATTTCTTCTACGGCCTGATACTCGACCGGATCCAGCATGACTGACACCGAACCCGACGGCATCGACCCGGCGAAATACCGGACACTCACCTTCGATTGCTACGGCACCCTGATCGACTGGGAAACCGGCATCCTGGCTTACCTCAAGCCCCTGTTCGAAGGCTACGACGTGCATGTGATCGACGAGTTCGTGCTGGAGTGCTACAGCCGCTACGAGCCGGAAGCCCAGGCTGAAGGCGGCTCCTACCGGGCCGTGCTGTCCAAGGTTCTGCAGCGCTTCGGAAAACGGCTCGCGTTCACGCCCAAGGACAACGAGCTGGAGGGATTCGCCGACAGCATCGAGCGGTGGCCGGCGTTTCCGGACACCGTCGATGCCCTGAAGACGCTCTCGGAGCACTTCGAACTCGCGGTGGTTTCGAACATTGACGACGATCTCTTCGCCATGTCGGCGAAAGCCCTGGAGGTACCTTTCCGGCACGTCATTACGGCCGGGCAGATCGGCGTCTACAAGCCCGCGCCGGCAATGTTCGCCGCCGCCCTAGAGACGGTCGAAAGCCCCGTCCTCCACGTCGCCCAGAGCCGTTTCCACGACATCGTCCCCGCCACCGCCGCCGGCCTCGACACCGTATGGATCGACCGCCCCTCCCTCGGCGCCGCCAGGCCTGTCGAAGCCAATCCGACCTGGACCTTTACCAGCCTCGCCGAGTTTGCCGACTCCGTGAGCTGATTTCGGGGTGCTCCGCCCGGCGTTCGGGCATTCCATCAGGGCTTGGTGACCTGCGTGGGCTGGGGTTAGCATGGGCAATGGCCCGCACCACCATCAGCATTACCAAGGAAGCGTTGCACTTCGCCGCGGCCCACTTCACGATTTTTTCGGCCACGGAACGCGAGAATCTGCACGGGCACAACTTTCAGGTGGCCGCTGACATCGATGCGGATGTGGGAGAGGACGGCCTGGCGTTCGACTACAACCTGATCAAGCGCACCCTGCAAACACTGTGCGACGGGCTGGACGAGCGCACCTTGCTGCCCGGGCGCTCGCCGCATCTGGCGATCAAAGAGGAGCAGGGATATACGGTCGCCATCTTCGACGATGAGCGAATCCCGTTTCTCCCCAGAGACGTTCTCACGCTCCCCGTAGCAAACATCACCGTGGAAGCCCTGGCGGACTGGTTGGGCGGCGAATTGTTCAAGGATCCGGACATCGCCACGTTGGACATGCACAGGCTGACGGTCAAGGTGTCATCCGGAGCCGGGCAGTGGGCGCAATCCTCCTTTGCGCCGGAAGCATCGATTTTCCAGCGTGAGACTGCAGAGTCGATCAAGAAATCTGCCGCCGGAGACAATCCCGCAACCGGAATCGCCGCCCGATGAAATGCGCAGTGGTCACCGGTGCCAGTGCCGGTATCGGGCTGCACACTGCACAACGCTTCGCCGACGAAGGGTATCGCGTCGTCAACCTTTCACGCCGGCCCTGTCCGGTGGATGCCGTCGACCATATCCCCTGCGACCTCTCTGCCCCTGACTTTCTGGAAACAGTCGGTGCATGCCTGCGCACGACGCTTGCCGGCGCCGAACAGGTCGTCCTCATCCACAACGCATCGAGGCTCGTCAACGACAGCGCCGTACATACGCCGAGCGAGAGTCTCAGGACGACCCTGGAGATCAACCTGGTCGCACCAAATTCCCTGAACGGGTTCGCGATCCCCTTGATGAAACCCGGGTCCTCCATCCTGTACGTCGGCTCCACGCTCGCGGAGAAGGCGGTTCCCAACAGCTTCTCCTACGTGCTCTCCAAGCACGCACTGATCGGCATGATGCGCGCAACCTGCCAGGACCTTGCCGGTCAGGGCATCCACACGGCCTGCATCTGCCCGGGATTCACCGACACCGAGATGCTCAGGACCCACGTTCCCGCCGAAGCGATGGACGCGGTGCGCGGCATGTCCGCATACAACCGGCTCATCGAACCCGACGAGATCGCCGAAACCCTGTTCTGGGCCTCTCGGAACCCGGTTGTCAACGGTGCTGTAATTCACGCCAACCTCGGCCAGGTGGAGCGATAGTTTCAGATTCGGCTGCTCGTCGCGGCATTCCCGTTTCTGCTGTGATAGGATCGCCAAACTGGTTCACAAGTGCATAAAGACATACTCTCATAACCGGGGCATATCCAGTTGACTCGCACCACCATTTCCTTATCGGACGATCTGGCGGAACTGGCGCGCAACGAAGCCAGGAGGCGTGGCACCAGCCTTTCGGCTGTAATCCGGGACTCGCTGAAAGCCGCGTTGCTAAAACCGCCCGGCGCAAGGCTCCCCTGGCAGGGCATTGTCAGCGATCCCTCCATTCGAGCGCGGGATCTCGACGACCTGCTGGCCGAGTCATGGAGCGACCGGATTGCTGGCGATCGTTGACACCGGACCCCTGCTGGCTACCGCCAACGACGCGGATCCGGATCACGCAGCCTGCGTAGAGTTCCTGACGCGCGGCGACGTCGATATCGTCATTCCCGCCCTGTGTGTGGCGGAGATCTGTTACCTTCTCGGCCAGCGCCTTGGCGCGGACGCTGAAGGAAAGTTCGTATCCGGTCTCGTTGACTTCCGGGTATTGGCTCCAGACCCGGAGGACTGGCCACGTATCGGTGCCCTTGTGCACAGGTACTCGGATCTGCCCCTTGGCGCAACCGACGCCTCCGTAGCGATTCTTGCAGACAGGCTCAAGACGACAGGCATAGTCACACTGGACCGCCGCCACTTTTCCGTGATCAGAAACCGCAACGGGCGCGCATTCGAACTATACCCCTGACTCAGCGGCGCGCGGCGCCGATGCGGAACCGCTCAATCCTCGACGGCTTCCTCGTTCGCCTTGAGCCCGAGGTAGGGGCGCAGCCAGCGGACCGCCAGGTAGGCGGGGCCCGTATCGAGCGCCGCGACCGACAGCTTGAATACGTATCCTGAGGCGATGAATACCAGAAGCTGCGGCCAGAGGGGTTCATCCGAAGCCACCGGCAGCGCATGGGCATAGAAGTGCGTGATCAGTATCACGGCGGTGGTGTCGAGCAACTGGCTGGTCATGGTG
Source organism: Gammaproteobacteria bacterium (assembly GCA_028821125.1). Lineage (GTDB taxonomy): Bacteria > Pseudomonadota > Gammaproteobacteria > Pseudomonadales > Azotimanducaceae > Azophilus. The sequence goes on along the minus strand of JAPPHD010000027.1, from coordinate 34,959 downwards.
GATGCGTTGTTGCGCAGCCAGAGGTGGCGGCCACGGGTGAGTTTTTTCCAGAAGTGAAAGAGCCGCACGTCGCAGAACTGGGCGGCCATGTAGGCGATCATCGATGCGGCCACCGCGCCGAAGGCGAGTTGCCGCACCTCGTAGAAGACCGGCAGGCGCCCTGCCGCATCGGGGACGGGCAGGCCGGTGGCCGCATCCACCGGCTCGAATCCCGGCAGGGCCCCGCCCAGCCAGAGCAGGAACACCACCCAGCCGTTCAGCAAGAGGCCCACCCACACCATGTCCCGGGCGCGTTTCTCGCCGTACAGTTCGCTGATCAGGTCGGTGCACAGGAACGTGATCGGATAAGGCAGGACCCCCACCGCGACCACCATGGGTATCGAGATGCCGAACACCGTGAAGGAAAGATCGATGAAGCGGCTGATGCCCAGCACGTTCAGGAGCGCCAGCGTACCCAGGAAGATGCCCGAAAGAACCAGGAAGACGCGCTGCCGCCGCTTCCTGTAGTCGGGGTTCTCCGTGGATTGCGCCACCTTGCCGGCCTCCTGCATCGCCCCGCTCAGAACAGTTCCGCGATTTCAGCGACCGATTCACGCAGCCGCTCTTCGTCGATGCCGCCGATGCGCAATCGCGTCACCACCATGTGGGTGACGCCCAGCGCCTCCCGGTATTCGTCCAGCTTGGCGGCGACGAATCCGCGGTCGCCGACGATCGCCCAGTCGTCGACGGCGGCACGGTCGTCGCGGCGCGGCCGGCCCGCGGCTTCGAGCCTCGCCTTCAGGGCATCCACTTCCCGGCGGCGGTGCCCGAGGAACGCCGTGCGCATGATCGGCCGATCCGCCACCCGGTCGTGCCCGGCGGCTTCGGCTGCCTCTTCGTGCAATCGGAGGTTCGCCTTCAGGTTCTCGAGCGTCTCCATGGGCGAAGCGAGATAGGGCAACCCCAGCCGTCCGGCCTGGGCGAGCGCCTTGGGGCCGAACGCCGCCACCCAGACCGGCGGGTGCGGCTTCTGTACCGGCAGCGGATCGAGCACCACGGCTTCGCCGCCCTCGCCGGCATGCACCGCCTCCCCCCGCCACGCGCTCATCATCATGTCCAGATTGCGCTCGAACCGCGCGCGCTTTTCCCTCGGGGCCACATCGAATGCCCGCAACATGGCGGACGCATAGCCCCGCCCCACGCCCAGAATCACCCGCCCGTTCGACAGCCGGTCGAGCACCGCCACCTGCTCCGCCGCCTGCAGGGGATTGCGTAGCGGAACCAGGTAAGAGGTGGTGCCGAGCCGCAGCCTCCCGGTTCCGGCGGCAACCGCGGCCAGCAGCATCAGCGGGTCGGGAATGGCGTCTGCGATGAAGTGGCTCTCCGGCAACCAGAAGGATTCGTAACCGAGCGACTCGGCAATCGTTGCCTGCCGGGAGAGCGACGCCGCCGAACGGTCGCTGAAATCCCAGGGAGTCAGGCCGGGGCGCATTTTCACAACGTGCCGGCCCGGGCTGTTCGTGAATGAACGTCGCAAGGCCGGCGGGAGCAACCAAAACACCGAGTGCGCGGACCAGAGCGCGCACAACCTCCATGCATCACTGGCCCGACACCCCTTTCTGAATCCTTTGCGCGATCATCATCGCGCGCACGCTGGCCATCACCGCTGCCGCATGCCGCTGCATCGCAAACTCCGCATACAGGGGGTCGTCGTCGAGCAGCACGCATCGTTCCGACTGCCCGCAGGGGAATCGCGCATCGCGCCCGAACTTGTTTCCGGCCGGGCCATAGGAGCCGAACTTTCCCGGGTCTTCATCCGGTCTCCAGAAAACCTCCCAGGTTACGGGCAGGCCGGTGACCGGCTCCCGTACGGCCGCCAGCGTATCCCGCGCCGCCTCTTCGAGCACGGCGTGGAAATCGGGCGCCGGTTTCGTCACCTCGTCGCAGCTTCCTTCGACCAGCCCGGATACCGCATCCTCGTCTACAGGATACCGGTCGAACCGGTCCTTGAGGGCAAGGCGCCACCAGCGCGTGGCATAGACCGGAACCGCGTGAGGCGGTGAGGTGACGTCCTGAACGTAGCCGACGATGCGCCCGAGTTCCTTGTAGCGGTCGCTGGCTTGCTCAGCCGCCCCGACGCGCCGGACCACTTCGTCGAAATGCTCGTGGAAGCGCGTATCGATAACCCAGAGTATGTTCCGGTCGCCGACGCCGCTGCGATCGTAGTAGTTCCAGCGGAACATGCGCACAAACAGGTTGGCATCCGCCTGCCGCGTGTTGGCCTTGGCGATGATGCGTACCTGCAGGGCATTCACCCCCGGCACCCCGGACCCCTCGACACAGCGATTGAGCAGCTTGGCGGCAACGAAGGTGAGCTTCTGGTGGATGTCCGGTTCGTAGCCGCGTGCCGGTCCCGCCGCAAAGCCGGCGAGCATGCAGAGCGCCACGATACCCGCCGCCGGAATCCGGGCGTAGAAGGTGGGTCCATGTGCGGGGCTGGTGGAGATGGCAATCACCCATGCTGTTTGGCAAACTTTCCGCCCGGATCCCTTAACCGTCCCGACGGGAGGCACAGTGAAAGCCGCCGTACTGCGCGAAGTCAACACACCGCTGCAAATCGAAGACATCCAGCACGGCAACCCGGGGCCCCGGGAGGTGCTGGTGCGCACCCGCGCGGCGGGCGTATGCCACTCCGACCTGCACTTTCAGGACGGCTCCTGGCCGCACCCACTGCCCATGGTGCTCGGCCATGAGTCGGCCGGCGTGGTGGAAGCGGTAGGCAGCATGGTGACCTACGTCAAACCCGGGGACCACGTCATTACCTGCCTGTCGGCTTTCTGCGGGCACTGCGAGCAGTGCCTGACCGGCAACATGGCGCTCTGTTTCGAACCCGAACTGCAGCGCGCCGCCGATGAGGAGCCGCGTCTTGCGAAAAACGGCGAAACGGTCGCCCAGTTCCTCAACCTCTCCTCCTTCGCCGAATACATGCTCGTCCACGAGCACGCTATCGCCAGGATCCGCGAAGACATGCCCTTCGACCTGGCTGCATTGATCGGCTGCGGCGTCACCACGGGTATCGGGGCGGTGATCCACACGGCCGGCGTGGAACCCGGCAGCAGCGTCGCGGTGATCGGCTGCGGCGGCGTGGGGCTTTCGGCCATCAACGGCGCCGTCATTGCCGGTGCCGGCAGGGTCATCGCCATCGACCGCGTTCCCGCCAAGCTGGACCTGGCAACGCAATTCGGAGCGACGGACACCATCGACTCCGCGGAGGTCGACCCGGTCCGTGCCGTTCGGGAACTCACCGGAGGCGGCGTGCACTACTCTTTTGAAGCCATCGGGTTGCCCAAGACAACCCAGCAGGCCTTCAAGATGGTGCGCCGGGGCGGCACCGCCACGGTCATCGGCATGATCCCCGTCGGCACCATGGTGGAGATTCACGGCCCCGAGTTCCTGGGCGAGAAGAAACTCCAGGGCTGCAACATGGGGTCCAACCGGTTCCGGGTCGACATGCCCCGGTTCATCGATTTCTACCTGCAGGGCAAGCTGCACCTCGACAGGATGATCGCCGGGCGAATCCGCCTGGAACAGGTGAACGAGGCCCTGGAACAGCTCAAGACCGGCGAGGTTGCGCGCAACATCATCATGTTCGACTGACTCGCCGGCCGGATACCCATCAACGAATGCCGATGTATCCGAACCGTCCCGAACGGTAAACCCTGAGCAGAATCTGTTCCGTGTTGAGCCGCGCCGCTTCGCGCAGGTTGCGCAGGTCGCGGATGGCCTTGCGATTGACTTCGACGATCACGTCGCCCGGCCGCAGGCCCGCCCGGGCCGCCTTGCTGTCCGCCTCCACACCGGTCACCAGCACGCCGGCCCCGACTTCTTCCTGGTCGCGGAAGTTCTGCAATTCGGTGCCGGAAAGACGCCGGTCGATGCGGGAGCCCCGCACCTTTTCGAGATCGTCCTCCTTGACGTTGAGTTCGAGCGTCCTGGACCGGCCGTCCCGCAGCACCGCCAGGTCGACCTCGTCGCCGATGAAGATGGTCGCCGTCTGGCTCTTGAACTCGTCGACGTTGCTGACCTCACGGTCGCGCACCCGGGTGATGATGTCGCCCGCCTCGAGGCCCGCGGCTTCCGCCGAGCTTTCCGGCATGACTTCCACCACCAGCACCCCTTCCCGAAAGTCCACGTCGAAGGCTTCCGCCAGTTCCGGCGCCAGGTCCTGGACGACGATGCCCAGGTGGCCGCGCCGCACCTCGCCGTGGTCGATGAGTTGCCCCATGACTGCCCGGGCCATGTTGGCGGGAATGGCAAAGCCGATGCCGACATTGCCCCCGGACGGCGCGAAGATCGCCGTATTGATGCCGACCAGGCTGCCGTTCAGGTCTACGAGCGCACCACCGGAGTTGCCCGGGTTGATGGAGGCATCGGTCTGGATGAAATCCTCGTACCCCTCGATGCCAAGGCCGCTGCGGCCAAGCGCGCTGATGATGCCGCTGGTGACGGTCTGGTTGAGCCCGAACGGATTGCCGATCGCCACCACAAAGTCGCCGACGCGCAGGCTGTCGGAGTCGCCGAATCCGATTTCCACCAACTCATCCGGTTCCACCTTCAACACCGCCAGGTCGACCTGCGGATCGCTGCCGACCAGCGTCGCCTCCAGCAGCCGGCCGTCGGAGAGGGTCACATCGATGTTGTCGGCACGCTGCACGACGTGGTTGTTGGTGACGATGTATCCCCGCTCCGCATCCACGACCACGCCGCTGCCCGCACTGCGGGTCTGGCGATACCGCTGCCGGTCCGGCACGTTGAAGAAACGGCGGAAGAAGGGGTCTTCGAACAGGGGGTTCCGCACCGGCACGGTGGTGGATGTGGCGATGTTCACCACGGCGGGATTGACCCGGTCGAGCATCGGCGCCAGGGTCGGCAGCTCCTGGCCGCCGGGAAGTTCCAGCGGCAGTGCCCCGTGGGCGGGCATGCCCAGCCCCGCGGGCAGCGCCAGGGTCGCCGCAACGAGCGTTGCAGCCAGAAGATTGCGATGCATTCGTGTTATCCGTTCGCCCATGCGGCCATTCGGCCCCGAATTGTATTGGAGCGGGAAACGGGACTCGAACCCGCGACATCTTGCTTGGGAAGCAAGGGCTCTACCAACTGAGCTATTCCCGCAGAAACCGTTACCGCGAACCGGCACGGGCGTCTCGATTGCGCCGGACCGGGAAGGCGTACCCGCATTCTAATGCATTCGCCGCAAGCGCTCATCGCCAACTCGACCGCCGCTTTGAGCGCAACGCCAAGAACCCCAGGCCAACGGTTTCTCACCGCTTCGAACCTACCAGGGGTACATCGCCTGCGAGCACGGTCCGAAATACATCGGTATCCACATTGCCCCCGGTGAGGACGGCGGCGACTCGCCTGCCCCGCTGACGCCCCCGTTCCTGCATCAGTGCCGCAAAAGCGGCGGCGCCCGCTCCTTCGGCTACATTGTGGGTATCCGCGTACAGGGCGCGCATGGCCCCAGCTATCTCCGTCTCGGTCACCTGAATCACCCGAGCCGCGCCGGCCCGAACAACGGCAAGGGGTTCCGGCATCGGCACCCGGCAGGCCATGCCATCCGCGAAGGTGTCGGCCGAATTCGTCTCGACGATCCGGCCTGCCGAGAAGCTCAGGGCCACGGCCGGTGCTTCAGCGGCCACCACGCCGACAACATCGGTTTTCAATCCAAGCAGATCCCGGGTCTTGATCAAGCCGCAGATCCCCGAGCCCATGCCGATGGGCACGTACACGGTGTCGAGGTTCTCAACCGCGCGGAACAGTTCCAGCGCATAGGTGGCAACCCCCCGCACCAGGGCCGGATGAAACGATGGCGCGAACAACAACCCTTCCCGCTCGGCGCGCTGCCCGGCCTCTACCCGCGCGACGTCGAAATCTTGGCCGTGCACCACCACCTCGGCCCCCCAGCCCCGCATCGCCTCGTTCTTTTCCACGCTGTTGCCCTCCGGCACCAGTACGGTCACCGGCACGTTGTACAGGCGCGCGGCGAAGGGGATGCTCTGGCCGTGATTGCCCCGGGTGGCCGTGACGATGCCGCGCGGCAAACCGGGGCCGCGCGACAACTCGTCCAGGTACACGAGGCCGCCCCGCACCTTGAACGCGCCGATCGGCGTGTGGTTTTCGTGCTTGAGCCAGACTTCGCAGCCAGCACGGCTGCACAGCCCCGGCCAGCGATAGACCGGTGTTGGCGCAACCTGCGGGGCAATCAGGGTGCCCGCCTGTTCCAGTTCGTCAAGAGTGAACATGTCGATTGCCGCTCAGCCGCCCATTGCGATCAGCGACCCTCCGGTCAGGAAAGCGACATAGTAAATCAGGGTCCACACCCAGACGCCCGCAATCGTCCAGAACGCCAGCTTGTTGGCCGGGGCGCCCAGCACCACGCCTGCGACCGCGGTCAGTGCGTGGCCCAGTATCATCGGGGCGAGCAGGCCGACCCCGATCGCCCCGTAACGAACCAGGAACCGCTCGGTACGGGTGAACAGCACGCTGTCCATGCCGTAGCGCCGTACCAGCCAGCGCCTGATCGGCTGCGAGAGGTAGACGAAGAACAGCGTTCCGAGCGTTCCGGAAACGGCAATGACCAGGAACGCGGGCTCCATGGGCCCGTCCATGGCGATGACGATCGGCAGCGGGAAGCTGATTTCGAGGAATCCCAACAGGAAGATGCTGATCAACGCCATGGAGACTCCGTCGATTGTAGAGCGGGCACCCCATCGAGGGGGCGCGATAGCGACAGCATAAGTGCCCGCGGACGGGGAATCCAAACGCAACTCCATCCCGTCAGCCACAGCCTTTCGGACTGCCATAGGGCCGAGTGGCTGTGGCTGGTGCCGGGCGCCGGAAACGTCTACGGTTGCCGAATCCAAACATCCGGGAGCAGGCATGGAAGTCGCGAACAGGATCGTCGTCGTTACCGGCGGCGCCAGCGGAATCGGCAGGGCGATGTGTGAGCGCTTTGCGGCAGAGGGCGCCCGCCACGTGGTGGTGGCCGACTTGAACGGCGACGGCGCCGCCAAAGTGGCGGCGGCCATCGGCGGGACGAGCCGGCGGGTCGACGTCGGCGTGGAAAAAGACATCGTGGAACTGATCGACGCCACCGAGTCGGGCATCGGGCCGATCGACCTGTTCTGCTCCAACGCCGGCATCAGCATCGGCAGGGAGCTCGATGAGCCGGACGAGGTGTGGGACGCCATCTGGCGGGTTAACACCATGGCGCACGTCTGGGCGGCGCGCCACCTGGTGCCGCGCATGGTCGGGCGCGGCGGCGGTTACCTGCTGAATACCGCCTCGGCCGCCGGGCTGCTGTCGCAGATCGGGTCGGTCACCTACGCGGTCACCAAGCACGCGGCGGTCGCCCTGGCGGAATGGATCGCCATCACCCACGGCCGGCAGGGCATCAAGGTTTCCGTGCTTTGTCCGCAGGCGGTGCGCACCGCCATGACTGCGGATGGGCCCGGAGTTGCGGCGGTGGACGGCATGATCGAGCCGGAGCAGGCTGCGGACGCCGTTGTCGAGGCGCTCAGGGAAGAGTGGTTTCTCGTGCTGCCGCACCCGGAAGTGGCCGAGTACATTCGCCGCAAGACGTCCGACTACGACCGATGGCTGCACGGAATGCGGCGGTTGCAGCAGCGGTTTCGGGAAGAATCTCAATAACTTCCATGGAACGGCAGCGAGTTCGCGTCTACCACCTCAGGAGTTCGAGGGTAGGTGTGTCGGGCATCTCTTCGGCGAGCAGCCAGCGGATGAAGATGATCGCTTCGCTGTAGCCGGCGGTGCTTATCCAGTTGTGCTCGACGGGCCGGTGGCTCAGGTGGATGACGTGGCTGCCGTCGGGCTCGGGAACCGCGGTCTGCTTGTTGATGCAGACGGGGAAGTCATTGAAATTGGTGGACTGCATCAGGAAGTTCCAGGTCTGCAGGCCCCAGTAACAGGCTTCCGGTGATTTGAAACGGATCTTCAGGTATTCGTTTTCCTGCAGACGGTAACGGCAGAAGCAGTAGATATTGTCGACACAGCCCCAGGCGCCCTGTTCCGCATCGAACTCGAAGGGGGGCAGGAAGACGTTGATGGGAAACTGTACCGGCAGGGGGGCGACCCAGGTCGTGCACTGGAAGAACATCGCCATGGTGCGGATGCGCCGGGCCAGTTGCTCGTCGGTGAGCGGGAGCTGGGAGGGTTGAGGTGCGACGTTTTCGATGCTGAGCAGGCTTTCCCGTGAATTCGGCCGGTCGAAGAAGTATTCCCGGGTGAAAAGCGTTACCGAGTCGGGGTCGATCCTGAACTCGTTGACGCCGTTCGGGTTCGGCGTCAGCCTGATCTCGAAGGAGCCGTCCTCCTCGAAGACTATGTCGCGCTGATTGACGTTGAGCGACACCCGGTCGGCCAGCTCGCCGTGCGGGTCGCCGCCGTAGACGCAGAAGCTCAGGTAGCAACTGTCGAAGCGCTGCCCCCGGATGACGTACTCCTGGTCGCCGCGCACCTGGGTGAAGTAGTAGACGGAATCGACGTTGTCGCCGTAGAGCTTGCGATTGCCGTCGGAAAGCAACATGAATTGCGGTTGCAACGGATCGTTGTGCAGGTAGAAATCCACCGCTGTCTGCAGCAGGTGGAACATGTGGCGATAACCGTCGACCTTGCCCTGGTGATCCAGCCCTTTTTCCGGATCGAGGAAGGTCTGATCCGCATTGCGGATTACGTCGAGAAACTCGTTCAGCGCCTCTTTGCTTTGCATGATCCGATACTTCCCAGGTTGTGCCGGCTATTCCGCTACCGCCTTCAGGCGATCCGCAACTCCGGCGTCGCATCCAGGCCATCCAGGAATTCCAGGTAGCCCGAATAGTGTTTTTCCACGTCGCCGGTTTTCAGTCCGAACATCTCCAGCGAATACTCGTGCCTGCCGTGCTTGTCTTTGCGCTCGGTGTCGAGGAAGGCCCGCATGCGGGCCGCGCCCGCCTCGTCCAGCCGCCAGCCGAAACGCCCGTAGATCCGGTTCACCACGCTCATGTGATCGTTCACGAAGTCGTCGAACCGGATGTCGACGATCTGGGTTTCCAGGTTCAATGACCGGCGGGCCTCGAGAAACCGATCGAAATACCGCGCCCAGAGGCGCAGTTGTTCATGACCGGTTCGTTCGACGCTTTCGGTATCGGAGTACAGGGAGCGCATGGACGAAACCAGGCTGGTGACGGAAGACACGACTTCCGACGGATGGCGATGGGACATGATGACGCGGGCGTCGGGATAAACCTCGAACAGCGCTTTCAGGCGCATGAGGTGTACCGGAGACTTGAGCAGCCACCGGGTTCTGCGCACGCCGCCCGACTGCAGGAACTGGAGGAACCGCTTGTGCCAGCGGAGGTTCGCCAACTGATCGGCCGCATCCACAAACCACTCGTGGTAGCCGGGCAGGTACGCCGTTGCGATGTACTGGAAGCTCGTGAAATTGAGCGCCGTGACCCCTACGCACTCTTGCGGCGAGTCGGCTTCCATGTAGTGCTTCTTCCTGAAGTCCGGAACCAGCCTGAAGACCTGGTCGAACTCCGTGCGTATGGCGTCGATGCGGTCGTTGTCCCGGTAGTCGTCCGGTGTCGGCGCGGGGTTCGGCAGCAGGCACTCCCAGGAAAGTGGCGAGCGGTGCGCGGCGTCCCGGTACAGAAGTGCCTGCAGTATCGACGTACCGGAGCGCGGCATGCCGATGATGAACACCGGTTCGGCGATCCGGTCTTCTAGTATCTCAGGGCGTTCGGCGATGGCCTTCTCTACCCCGAAGCGGGACACGGCCATCCTCTGCAGGGTGCGGTTCAGCGCGAAGGCACCGAACGGGTTCAGCCCGGAATCTGCGTCGAGCGAGGCGATCAGCCGGTCGAGCCCTTCCGTCATCGCATCGTCGGCAAAGGAGAATTCCGTTGCCTCAGCGGCCTGGTTCAGAATTCGGTCGCGGTCGAGGCCGAACAGGTCGAATCCCAACCGCCCGGCGAACGCGCCTACGGCATTGAAGACCCTCAAGCTCCTGGAATGCTCGATGGCGATGGGCGAGTCGTACATGAAGCCTCAGGTCAGCTTCTTGAGCTTGGCCGCAATTGAAAAGTCACCCACCACCTTGATCTTGCCGGACGCGACGGCCATGAAATGCTTGATCTCCTTTCTCTGGAGCTTGCCGTAGGTGTCGAGCGACATGCGCACGGTGCATTCCGCATCCACCTCCTGACCCGTGACGATGGAAACGCGATTGCTGTCTCCAGAGCCGTCGAGCAGCATTCGCTCGTCGTCGAGCTGGAAGAGGAGCGTCTTTCCCAGCGGCTCGATCGAGCCGGCTTTCTCCGCCATGTCGGCACAGATTTCTTCGATGTTCATGGATTCCGTCCGTGTTGTTCAACCGGGTTGGAAGGGTTGGGCGGCGCTCTCAGCCGGCGTCAAGCTGCGCGCGAATCCGCGCCGCGTTGTCTGCCAGTTCCGCCGCATCAGCGACGGTGCGGGCGTGCAACGGCATCGCCACGCCGCCTTTCCGGGGGATGACGTGGAAATGGATGTGAAACACCGTCTGCCCGGCATCGGCGCCGTTGAGCTGGGCAATCATCATCCCTGGCGGATTGAACGCCGCCCGCACCGCGTGGGCCACCCGCTTCGTCGCGACGATCAGATGAGACAGTCCCGCATCGCTGAGATCGAACAGGTTCTCAACCGGCTCCCGGGGGATCACCAGCGTATGACCGGGAGCCTGGGGCATCAGGTCCATGAAGGCCAGGCAATGTTCTTCGTCGAGGACCACGTGGGCACTCGCTTCGCCGCGCAGGATCTTGGCAAAAATGTTGTCGGGGTCGTAGGCCATGGCGCGCATACTAGCAGCCTGAAACCCGGTCAGACAGATGATTCTGCTGCGGGGCGCAGCCTTCGGGCCAGGGGCGGATTCGCGCGCCTGGACAGGTAAACTATCGGCCACCGACGCCGGAATGGGCGTCCCGTGGGAGCGAAGATGACCCGATTCGATGATATTGATTCCCTCGTTAGCGACATGGCGGCGGCGACTCGCGAGGGCGGAACGCTTCCGAAAATGCCAACCGGCCTTACCTTCGATGAGGCTTACGAGATTCAGATGGCCCTGGTCGCCGCGGTGGCCGGCAATGCGGTGGCAGGCCGCAAGGCCGGCATGACGGCAGCGGCGGCCCGGAAGCAGTTCGGAATCGACCGCCCGCTACTCGGAACGCTGTTCGCCGCCGGCCGCATGGCGCCAGGAGTCTCTTTCCCCAGCGCGCCCGGGGTGATGCTGGAGTGCGAGATCGGCGTGGTGCTCGGCAAGGGCGGCGCCCCGAAGACCGCGGGCCCCGTCATCGAGGTGCCGCGCATGGCGTTTGCGGACAGCGAGGACATGACCGGCGTCAACTTTGTCGCCTGCGGCATCAGTGCAGACCGTTACATCGTGGGCACGCAAATACCGTTGTTCGAATCCTACGACAACATCAACGTCACCCTTACCCGGAACGGCGAAACATTGAGTTCGGCACCGGCGATCGAAGCGCTTGGCGGCCCCGTTGCCGCCGTGCAATGGATGCTCCGCGAATCCCGCTCGCGCGGCTTCCCGGTCGCCGAGAACATGCTCTTCATCACGGGCGCCTGCGGCGGCATTCACCCGGCGCTTCCCGGCAGTTACCTCGCCGACTACGGCAAACTGGGTAGCATCGAGTTCACCGTCGAAGAAGTTGCGCGGACGTCGCTCCAGGCCGGCGAAAACTAGACGGCGCCGGCCCTGAATCAGTTCCAGGGCCGCACGACCACCTTGCCGTGCGCGTCGGGCCTCGCCAGGTCGTCGAACGCACCGGCAATGCCGTCCAGGCCGACGGTGTGGGTGACGATGGGCTCGACACTCAGGGTTTCGTCGGCGATGCGCTGCAACGTGTCGTGGAACTCCCGCACGCTGTAGCCGAGTACGTACTGCACGTTGAGTTCCTTGTTCACGGCGATCAGCGGCCGGGACCGGTCCATCTGCAGGCAGACGCCGACCACCACGATTCGCGCCCCGTGCGGGACGTTGAGGAAGATGTCATCGATCATGCCGGGTACGCCGACGCACTCGAAAACCACCAGGGTGTCCCGCCTCGTGATGTCACCCAGTCGGTAGGGGCTCTCCCGCCGCGGATCCACCACCAGGTGGGCGCCCATCTCGATGGCGAGTTCGCGCCGCCTGGCCGACAGCTCCGAGACCGCCACCGGCCCGGCGCCACGGGCCTTCAGGTTTGCCGTGACGGCCAATCCGACGGGCCCGGCCCCGATTACGACGACCGCCTCGCCACCGGTGAGGCGGGCCATGTTGACGGCGTGGCAACCGACGGCCATCGGCTCGGTGAGTGCGGCACGCTCTTTCGACGTTCCGGCAGGCACCGGCATGAGCAGACGTTCCGACAGCAGCATGTATTCACCGAACCCGCCGGGCGCCTCGACGGAGTATCCGACCGCAACTGCGGTGGGCCGGGCGAGTACGGGCACCGAGCAGACGAGGTCGCCGGCACGAAACCCGCCCCGGCTCTCCATCACCTCGGCGCAGAACTCGTGGCCGAGTACGACGGGGTCGAAGGTCGTGAGCTTGAACGCCCCGCCCGCCTCGATGCTGGTGGCGACGAACTCCTCGGTATGCCTGGCGGCGTGCAAGTCCGACCCGCAGATGCCGCACGCCACCGACTTCACGACCACTTCGCCCTCGGCAGGGGTCGGGTCCGGAACATCTTCGACCCGAATGCGCCCCCGCTCCATCAATGCCGCGCGCATCGTCGCACACCCGTGTTTGAATCAACCCGGTTTTTGCCGGAGGCTGGTTCGTTAGGGTTCCTATGCCCCGAGCAGGTCGGACACGGCGCGCCTGGCCATCACCTTCACGAGGTGGGCGCGGTATTCCGCCGATGCGTGCAGGTCGTTGTTGAAACCCGCGTCCGGCACTTCCACGCCGTCCAGTGCCGAAGTGCTCAGGTTCGCGTTCAGCATGTCCTCTATGGTGCGTGCGCGAAACGCGCAGGGGCCCGCACCCGTGACGCCGACGCGCACGTTGCCGCCGAAGTCGGCGACCATGACCCCAACCACGGCGTAGCGGGAAGCGGGGTTCGGGAACTTGCGGTAGGCGGCCCGGTCGGGAATCGGAAACTCGATCGAGGTGATGATTTCACCTGGCTCCAGGGCCGTTTCGAAGAGATCCCTGAAAAAATCGTCGCCTGAAATGCTCCGCTTGTCCGTGCGCACGGTGGCGCCCAGCGCAACCACCGCGGCGGGATAGTCCGCGGCGGGGTCGCTGTTGGCCACCGACCCGCCGATGGTGCCGCAGTTGCGCACCTGGGCGTCGCCGATGCGCCCGGCGAGGTCCGCCAGGGCAGGAATGGCTGCCTGCACCTCGGCGGATTCCGCCACCGCACAATGCCGCGTGAAGGCGCCTACGGTGACCTTGCCGTCGCCCACGGCAATGCCGCTCAATTCACCGATGCCGGACAGGTCGATGACGTCCGTTGGCGCGGCGAGCCGCTGGCGCAGCGTCGGTATCAGGGTCTGGCCCCCCGAAAGGAACACCGGATCTTCCGCGTTCGCGTACAGCGTTGCGGCTTCCGCCACCGTGGCGGGCTTCGCGTAATTGAACTGATACATCTATTTACCCCCAAGCGCTCGCCAGACCTGTTCCGAGGTCGCTGGCATGGCGATGTTGTGGCCATCCAGTGCATCGGAGATGGCATTGATTATTGCCGCCGGCGAGCCGATGGCCCCGGCTTCGCCGCACCCCTTCACCCCCAGGGGATTGTGAGTGCAGGCCGTCACCGTGGTGTCGACGACGAAATCAGGCAGGTCGTCTGCCCGCGGCATGCAGTAGTCCATGTACGAACCGGTCTGCAACTGGCCGTAGTCGTCGTACCGGCCGTGTTCCATGAGCGCCTGGCCGGCGCCCTGGGCGAGCCCGCCGTGCACCTGGCCGTCGACGATCATGGGATTGATGATCTCGCCGAAATCATCCACCGCCACAAAACTCACCAGGTCGACCTCTCCCGTCTCCTCATCGACTTCCACCTCGGCGATATGGGTGCCCGCCGGGTAGGTGAAGTTCTTGGGATCGTAGAAGGCCTTTTCCGACAGCCCGGGTTCCAGGTCTTCCGGATAGTCTGCGGGCACGTACGACGCGAACGCCACCTCCTGGATCGTCGCCTGCTGGTTGCCGCTGGAGAACGTGCCGTCCTCGAAGTCGACGTTGTCGTCCGTGGTTTCCATCATGTGCGCGGCGATCTTCTTGCCCTTGGCGATGATCTTGTCGGCCGCGACGATCAGGGCGGAACCGCCCACCGCCAGCGAACGGGACCCGTAGGTACCCAGGCCGAACTCCATCCGGCCGCTGTCGCCGTGCACGATCTCGATGTCGTCGAAGGGTATGCCGAGCTTGTCGGAAACCACCTGGGCAAAGGTGGTCTCGTGGCCCTGGCCGTGGCTGTGCGCTCCGGTGAACACCGAGACCGAACCGGTCGGGTTGATCCGTATCTCGCCGCTCTCGTAGAGGCCCACTCCGGCCCCGAGGGAAATGGCGAGCTGCGACGGCGCGATGCCGCAGGCTTCGATATAGCAGGCGAAGCCCACCCCGCGCCGCTTGCCCGCCGCCGCCGATTCGCGCCGGCGCGCCTCGAAGCCGCCGTAGTCGGCCAACTCCAGCGCCTTGTCGAGGCTTGCCTCGTAGTCGCCGGTGTCGTAAACCAGGGCCACCGGCGTCTCGTAGGGAAAGTCCTCCGGCTGGATCATGTTGAGGCGCCGCAGTTCCGCCGGGTCGCGGCCGAGTTCCCGGGCGGCCGTCTCCACCATCCTCTCCACCACGAAGGTGGCTTCCGGCCTGCCGGCACCCCGGTACGCATCCACCGGGCAGGTGTTGGTGTAGACCCCGAGCGTCTCGACATAGATATTCGGCGTCTTGTACTGGCCGGCCAGCAGGGTGCCGTACAGGAAGGTCGGCACCGACGAGCCGAAGGTCGAGAGATAGGCGCCGATATTCGCCGTGGTGCTCACCTTCAGCGCCACGAAGCGCCCGTCGCGATCCAGGCCGAGTTGTGCGTGGGTGATATGGTCCCGCCCGTGCGCATCCGCCAGGAAAGACTCGTAGCGGTGCGCCGTCCACTTGATCGGCCGGCCCAGCTTGCCCGCCGCCCAGAGCACGATGGTCTCTTCCGGGTAGATGAAGATCTTCGACCCGAAACCGCCGCCCACGTCGGGGGCGACCACCCGCAGCTTGTGTTCCGGCGCGACCTGTACGAAAGCCGCCAGCACCAGCCGCTCCAGGTGGGGATTCTGCGTGGTCGCATACAGCGTGTAGTCGCCGCTCGCAGCCTCGTAGACGCCGATGGCCGCGCGCGGTTCGATGGCATTGGGAATCAGCCGGTTGTTGGAGAGGTCGAGCTGGGTCACGTGCGCGGCGCCGGCCAGCGCCGCATCCGTCGCCTCCTCATCGCCGAGCCCCCAGTCGTAGACGACGTTGCTGTCGAGCCCCTCGTGAATGGTTTCCGAATCCGCCGCGGACGCCGGGTCGACAACCGGGTTCAACTCGGTGAAATCGGTCATTACCAGTTCGGCGCCCTGTTGCGCGGCCGCCAGAGTTTCCCCGACCACCAGGCCGTAGGGTTCGCCGACGTAGTTGACCTGGGTGACGGCCAGCGGCGGACGCGGGGCCGATACCATGTCGGAACCGTCCTTGGACTTGACCAGCCAGCCGCAGGGCAGGTCGCCGAGCCCGTCGGCAGCCGAGTCCTGGCCGGTGTACACCGCCAGCACGCCGTCAAGCGCCAAAGCTTCGGATGCATCAATCGCGCCGATGCGGGCGCGCGCATGCGGCGACCTCAGGAATACGCCGTAGGTCTGCCCGGGCTGGTTCAGGTCGTCCGTATAGGTACCGGAACCGGTCAGGAATCGAACGTCTTCGCGGCGCTTTACCGATGCGCCGATACCGGTGCCTTCACTCATCGTTGCCTCCCATCAGTTCCTGCCCCTTGAGCACCGCGTGCACGATATTGTGATAGCCCGTGCAGCGGCAGAGATTGCCTTCCAGGCCGTCGCGCACCGCCCCGCCGTCCAGACCGTCCGAACGCGCCACCAGGTCGATGGCGCGCATGATCATGCCGGGCGTGCAGAAGCCGCATTGCAGGCCGTGGCACTCGCGGAATGCCCGCTGCATCGGGTGCAGGTCGCCCGGCGTGCCGATGCCCTCGATGGTGGTCACCGAGCCCCCGTCCGCCTGGGCGGCGAACAGGCTGCAGGACTTCACGGCGCGCCCGTCGAGATGGACGGTGCAGGCCCCGCACTGGCTGGTGTCGCAGCCCACATGGGTGCCGGTCAGCCGCAGCCGCTCCCGCAGCAGGTCGACCAGAAGCTCATTGTCCGGCACATCCAGTTGGTGGGATGCGCCATTCACCGTTATCGTCATGTTCATCTCGCGTCCTTACGTGCGAAGCGCCCGCCGCGTCGTACCGGCGGGCAGCTCTCAGGTGTTCACTTGAATGTTGATCGGTACCGCCGCTCGGCCGTCGTCCTGCGGCCGTGGGGCGGGGTTCGGCGTGCGGCCGGACATTTCGGCGTGAAACGCCTTGAAGAAATCGTCGGCCATCTTGCGTGCGGCCCCGTCGATGAGCCGGGAGCCGATCTGTGCCAGCTTGCCGCCAATGTTGGCGCTCGCCGCGTAGCGGAGCATCGTCTCTTCCCCTTGCGCGGCAAGCGTCACCGCCGCCGACCCCCTGGCGAAGCCCGCCGGGCCGCCCTTGACGGCGACATTAATCGTATAGCTTTCAGGGGGATTGATGTCGGCGAGATCCAGGGCCGCGTTGAAGACCGCCCGCACCGGACCCACCCGGGCCTTGACCACCGCGGCGAAGCCGCCGTCGGGGCGCCTTTCCATGGATTGACAACCGTCGATGCACCGCTTGAGCGTGTCCGGATCGTTGAGCGCGCGCCATACGTCGGCCCGCTCGGCCGGGATGCGGTACTCGCCGGATTGGTCCACGCCTTCCCCCTGTCGGTCGCCCGGGCCAAGTTACAGCCCGGAGCCGGAGGTTTCAACCGGACAACGGCCCCGATGGCGCTTCAGGCTCCGAGGGCCGGGCCGTCCCACCGCTCGAGGACGGCGATTTCCTCCACCGGCTTGCGCTTGAGCCTGGTGAGCTGCTTGACCGGACGGCCCATCGGAAGCATGGCGGCGAACGCCATGTGCCCGGGCATGCCGAGATGCTGCTGCAACTCGTTCTCGCCGGCTCCGGCAAACGTGGTCAGGGTGCCGCCGTATCCCTCGTTTCTCGCCGCCAGCAGAATGTTCTGCACGAACGTGTAGATCGATGCGCCGGAAATGACCCCTATCCTGTCCAGCCCGCTGTCGAACGATGCGACCACGCTGAGGTCGACGAAGACGAGCAGGACGACGGGCGCATTGACGACGCCGTCGATGTAGTGAATGGGCGGACTTGCCGCGGCGACCTGTTCCTCGGTCACCTTCGATGCAGTTATCGTGTTGTAGGGCGCCTCGCCGGCCATCATCTGGGTGAAATAGCGCTTGAAGGTCGGTTCGATCAACGATGCCAGCAACGCCCGGGTCGACGCTTCGCGCACCACCACCACCCGCCAGCCCTGCCGGTTGCCGCCGCTCGCGGCGAAGCGCGCATTGTCCAGAATCCTGTGCAGCACCGAATCCGGGACGGGGTCGTCGGTGAATTCCCGGGCTGCGAAGGTCGTGCGCATTACGTCATAGAGTTCCATTTTTTCCTGATTCCTCCAGGTTGCCTACATCCAGATGCCGAGTATCGCCATGCTGCCGAGGCCTGCCAGAACCAGCAGGAACTTGAGGATGCGGTCGGTATCCCGCACCGGCATGGCCACGTCGTCTTCGCCCTTCAGTGCGCTGCTTACGAACCGCGCGAGGCGATCGTCGAACCGGGACATCTCCGCATCGATTACATCCAGGATAGCCACGTAAATGAACGTGCCGGCAGCAAGCGCGTTGAAACTGCCCTCGATCAACGAGGCGGCCGGGCCTTCAAGCATGTTCGCCGCAACGGTGCCGAGCAGGATGCCGAGCGGCGTCATCAGCACGAACACCGTCAGAATCAGCCTGAGCCGGGCCTTGTCGGCGCCCGAAGAATGTGCGCTGACCATCAGGGCAAAGGCCGCCGAACCCTTGTGGAACAGAATGCCGACCATGACCAGCACGGAGGCCGCGACCTCGGGCTCCAGCCCAAGGGCAATGCCCGCGATGACGGAGTGGATCGACAGCACCACCAGGAGCACGATGGGGTAGATGGGTTGGCCGGCGCCGCCGGCCTGCTCCGAGCCCTGGGCGCGGGAACTCTCGAACACCACACGGTCGATCAGCAGCAGGACACCGACGCCAAGCGCCGCCAGCAGCGCGGCCAGGGGGTACTCCGCCACTTCCTCGAGAGCCTCGGCGGCTTCCGGAAGCAGGTGAATGAACCCCGCCCCGAGAAAGATGCCGCCCGCGAGCGCGTTACCGAGCGACAGGTAACGCCGGCCGGCCTGACGGCGCGCCGCCAGCAGCGGGATGAGGCCGCCCACGATCCCGACCCCGAGAATCGCCAGAGCGGCAATGATCTTGATGGAAAGTATCGACATCGATCGAATTCCCCTGCGGAAGACTGCTACAAGAGCCTCCGGATGATCGAAGACAGTCCGCCGCGCCCGGAAGTATAAAACCAATGACACGGCTCGCGCGCGGCCGGCCGACAAAGCGCAGCAAGCCCTCCTGCCGTTTCACGTGGCCGTGGGCGGTCGATTGAACGCCGAGGCGGCCCGGCCTCATTGGCATTGCCGGGCAGCTATTCCAGCAATCGTTCCCGAATGTGGTTCAGGGTGCCGTCGTCAATCTCAAGGGCTCCCCTTATGTAACCCATCGCGCCGCCGTAACGGGCATCCAGGCAGGCAAAAGCCCGCTCGATGTACTCGGGATCGGAGCGCAGCAGGGGGCGCAATACCTCCACCGGCGTTCTGGCCACCCACAGGGACAATTCGTCCTTGAAGGCCGTCTCGCCGAGATTGGTCCTGAGCAGTTCCTTTTCGAAGTCCACCACCTTGTCGCTGAGCGCATAGTCCTCGACGATGGCATCGCGCGCCACGCCGAGAGCCGTGAGCAGGAGCGCGGCGGCGACCCCGGTGCGGTCCTTGCCCGCGGAGCAGTTGAAAACCAGGGGAAGGCGGCCGTCGGCCAGCCGCCGGAAAACCTCGCGGAACTTCTCCTTGTGCCGCTCGACGATGTCGTCATACGACTCGATTGCGATGATGCGCACTTTCTCCGCGGTCAGGCCCGGTTGCATGAGCGATGCCGTCAGGCTCTTCCCCTTTTCGCTGCCGTCCTCGCGGGAGTAGTCCCAGATGCAGTAATCGATTGCCGGGAATTCCGGCCAGCGCGCCGGTTCGTCCAGCCGTTCTTCGTTGGACCGAAAGTCGCACACCACGCGAAGGCCGATGGCTGACAGGTAGCGGTAGTCCGCATCGGTAAGGTGCGTCGTCGCACCGGAGCGATAGACCTGCCCCCACTTGACGGTACGCCCGTCCGCGGCAGGGTAGCCGCCGAGATCGCGGAAGTTGCGGCCGCCCTTAAGGGGCAACAGCCGCCTGGAATGCGGCCCTTTGCCGTCGTTGCCGGGCGAGGTGGCCAATGCAGCCCCCTTCAACCCTTGAACTCCCCGATCACGCCCGAGATCGATGCCTTGGCATCGCCGAACAGCATGCGGGTGTTCTCACCGAAAAAGAGGGGGTTGTCCACGCCGGAGAACCCGGAGGCCATGGAGCGCTTCAGCACGAAGACCGTGCGGGCGTGGTCCACGTTGATGATCGGCATGCCGTAGATGGGGCTGTTCTCGTCCTCCCGCGCCGCGGGATTGACCACATCGTTGGCGCCGATGACCACCGCCACATCGATATTGCCGATGCGCGGGTTGATGTCGTCCATCTCGACGAGCTGATCGTAGGACACGTTGGCCTCGGCGAGCAGTACGTTCATGTGCCCAGGCATGCGGCCGGCCACCGGGTGAATGGCGAAGGAAACCTCCGCGCCGTTGTTCTCGAGTATGTCGCCCAGTTCCCGCACGACGTGCTGGGCCTGGGCCACGGCCATCCCGTAGCCGGGCACGAAGGTCACCGACGAAGCCGCCTCCAGGATCAGGTAGGCGTCTTCCGTGTTGATAGGTTTCACCTCGCCTTCCACTTTCGTTGCGGTCTTGACCGCCCCGAATCCGGAGAACAGCACGTTGGCCAGCGAGCGGTTCATGGCCTTGCACATGATGTTGGTGAGAATGATGCCGGCCGCGCCCACGAGCGATCCCGCGACAATGAGAATGTTGTTGTTGATGGCGAAGCCCGCCGCGCAGGCCGCGAGCCCGGAATAGGAGTTCAACAGGGAGATCACCACCGGCATGTCCGCGCCGCCGATGGGCATGACGGCCATCACGCCGAACAGGAAACTCAGGCCCACCACGGCGTACAGGTACGGCGACTGGAGGCCGGGCTCCATGCAGAACACGATGCCGCAGGCCACGAGCGCCCCCAGGATCAGGCCGTTGACGAACCGCTGTGCGCCAAACACCACCGCCCGGCTGGTCATCACCTCGGAGAGCTTGCCCCAGGCGACGATGCTGCCGGAAAAGGTGACCCCGCCGATCAGGATGGAGAGCAGGATAGTGATGACGGTGAAGGTGGAGTTACCCGTGTTGTAGAGGGCCGACCAGCCCACCAGGAGGCTCGCCACGCCCCCGGACCCGTTGAACAGCGCCACCATTTCCGGCATGGCCGTCATGGCCACCCGTTGTGCCGCCACGGCGCCGATGGTCGCACCCACCGCGGCGGCCACCAGTATCCAGCGGAACTCCATGATCTCCCGGGAGAAGAGCGTGACGACTATGGCGATGAGCATGCCGAGGGCGGACAGCAGGTTGCCCCGCACGGCCGTGGCCGGGGAACTGAGCTGTTTCAGCCCGAAGACGAACAGCGCCGCCGCGACGATGTACCAGACGTTGATGAGTTCCAGCGTCACGACGTTGCTCCCGGCTGCCCCTTGTCGTCCTTCTTCCTGAACATGCCGAGCATGCGGTTGGTGACCAGGTAGCCGCCGACCACGTTGACGGTCGCGAACGTCACCGCCAGCGCGCCTAGCCAGGTGGCCACCTGGGCGTGGCCGGCGCCGGCGGAGATGAGCGCGCCGACGATGGTGATGCCGGAAATGGCGTTGGCGCCCGACATCAGGGGCGTGTGCAGGGTGGCCGGTACCTTCGAGATGAGTTCGAAGCCGAGAAAGATGGACAGCATCAATACGAAGGCGAGGAATACGGCTTCCATGTCGGGCTCCGTCAGAGGTTTGCGATGGTCTCGTTGACGATACGGCCGTCCCGGGCGATCACGCAGCCGGCGGCGATCTCGTTGTCCGGGTCGAGTTTGAGGGTTTTCTCATCCGCATCCCAGAACTCTTCGATCAGGTTGACGAGATTCGCCGAGTACATGTCGCTGGCATGCCGGCTCACATCCGAAGGGAGGTTGCCGAGACCCACGATCTTCACGCCGCCGACATCGACCACTTCGTCAAGCACCGAGCCCTCCACGTTGCCGCCGGATTCCACGGCCATGTCGACGACCACGCTGCCGGGCCGCATCGCCGCGACCATGTCGGCGGTGACGATGCGCGGCGCCGCGCGGCCAAAGACCTGGGCGGTCGTGATGACCACGTCGGACCGGGCGATGACCTGCTTCTGCCCCTCCTTCTGCATCTCAAGCTGCTCCGGGGTCAGTTCCCGTGCATAGCCCTGTTCCGTCTGGCCGATCTCCCCGAGGTCGATCTCGACGAACCTGGCGCCGAGCGAGCGCACCTGTTCCGCCACCACCGGACGGGTATCGAACGCGTCCACCCGGGCGCCGAGCCTCTTGGCCGTGGCGATGGCCTGCAGCCCGGCGACGCCCGCACCGATGACGAACACCCGGGACGGCGCGATCGTGCCGGCAGGCGTCATCATCATCGGAAAGATCTTCCTGCTGTGATGCGCCGCAAGCACCACGGTGACGTAGCCGGCCAGGTTCGCCTGGGAGGAAAGCGCATCCATCTTCTGGGCCTTGGTGGTGCGCGGAATCATTTCCATGGAAACGAGCGTGACACCCCGTTCGGCCAGGGACGCCACTAGCGGCTTCTCGTTGAACGGGTCCAGAAAACTGATGTGAACACAGCCCGGTTTGAGCAGGCCCGTCTCGGCAGCTTCCGGCTTGCGCACACGCAGCAGCACGTCCGCCGAACCGAGCAGTTCCGCCCGGTCACCCGCAATCGTTGCGCCCGCCGATATGTATTCGCTGTCCGGATACCCCGCGGCAGCCCCCGCACCCGCTTCCACCGCTACCTCAAGCCCCGCACCGACCAGCTTCTTCACGCCGGCAGGCACAAGCGCCGCCCGCAATTCGCCAGCCCAGCTTTCCTTAGGCGTCGCAACAAGCATGAACTTCCCCAGTGGTTCCCGGCGTGACGCCGGTCGCGGAAAGCGGCGACTTTACTAGACAGCACCGTGAAAGCAAGCCATCCAACATCCCGGAACCGTTTCAGATTGAAATGGTTCCAAAAGCCCTCTCGCATTTGGTGCTAGCGTGTTCTGCCGATAGATTCGATCGATGAAAATCTATATTGATAGATCATTTAAATCGATCCCGGCAGAACGCTCAGACACTAAAATGTAAAATTGGAGTGAATGATCATCTCGTCGAAGGAAAAATGAGCAGCATCGTGAATGACCCACGCGAATCGCCAGCGTACACAATCGCCGAGGCCGCACACTACTTGGCGGTCCCTGCGACAACGATCCGCTATTGGTCGGTTGGTCGTGACCACTATGCGCCGATAGTCTCCGCCCCGAGGCGAACGCCAGCGCTTCTTTCATTTCTCGATCTCACAGAGTTACACGTACTCTCTGCGCTCCGACGGGACCACAAAGTCAGGATGCCCAGCATTCGAAATGCCATCGAATATTTGTCCCGGAAGGCGACTACAGAGTTTGAAAGGCGGCACCCGCTTATCAGCCGGGTGCTGGAAACAGATGGATTGGACCTGTTCACTGAATACTACGGTGGGCTGACAAACGTCAGTCGCGCAGGTCAGCAGGCCATGCGCGAACTCATCAACGTGGCGCTGCGTCGTATCGACTGCGACACGAGCGGCATACCAGTGAAGTTTTACCCGTTTACGAGATCTTCCATCAAGGATGCGCCGACGACCGTGGTGATCGACCCGGCGCTTTCCGCCGGACGCCCCGTGATCGCCGGTACCGGATTGGCTACTCAGATCATCGCCGAGCGCTACAAGTTGGGCGAATCGATCCGCGATCTGGCCTACGACTATGAGCGCCCCAATGCGGAAATCGAAGAAGCGATCCGGTGTGAGTTCACCGCCATCGCCGCCTGAAGCACCAACCTTATTCCTTGATCGCAATCTCGGGAAGAAGATCATTCCCGAACGCCTTCGTCCGGAAGGAATTCAGGTCGAGGTACACGATGATCACCTTGCCATCGACGCACC
Source organism: Gammaproteobacteria bacterium (assembly GCA_028821125.1). GTDB lineage: Bacteria > Pseudomonadota > Gammaproteobacteria > Pseudomonadales > Azotimanducaceae > Azophilus. The sequence goes on along the minus strand of JAPPHD010000027.1, from coordinate 11,390 downwards.
TGACGAGGAATGGATCGCGCTTGTAGGCAAGAGGAATTGGGTGGCGATTACAAAAGACAGGAACATCCTGTACCGAACCGGTGAACTCGATTCTGTAGGCAAACACTCAGCGCGAGTCGTCGTGATCCGAATGAAGAACGCGACGGGTCCAGACATGGCGGACTTGTTGGCAAGCGCAAGAGGTCGAATAGCAAGGTTTGCGGAAGAGGTGCCTGCGCCGTTCGTGGCCGGCTTATACCGGAACAGAACGCTCCGAAAAATCTGGCCCGGCGAATCCTAAGTACGAAATTCGGCTCCAGTGTTTCCTGGTTGAATACTGTCCGGAGACACCACCCTGCCGAACAATCGCACTGATCGCGTTCTCACCGTTCTCAGCGCTGGACGCGTGCTAGTCCTTCACCGCTTAACAACGCTCTTACTTCATTTACCCCCGTGCGGTGGAAATCACCTGGAATCGCGTGATTCAGACATCCCGTCGCCACAGCAAACTCCAGGGCCTCTCCAGGCGAAGCATCGTTAAGCAGGCTGTAGATCAGTCCGGCGGAGAAGGCGTCTCCGGTGCCGATGCGGTCGGCGATGTGGCCGATGTCGTAGTAACGCGCGCGGTGGAAGCCGTCCCGGCAGCGCAGGCAGCCCGACCAGCCGTTGCTGTTGGCGCCGCGCACATCCCGCCAGGTGCCGGCCATCAGCGAGAGATTCGGATATGCCGTCATCGCCTGCTCGCTCAACGCCTCGAAGATGCTCCCATAATCGCCGCCATCCGCAGGTTCGGCGACGACATCCAACATTTCGCGAAAGTCGTCCGCGCCGGCGACCAGCACGTCGACGCCGGTGACGATCTCCTTCATCACCGATGCGGGCGATGCGCCATAGTTCCAGAGCTTGCTGCGGTAGTTCGCATCGCAGGACACGGTGACATCGAGTTTTCGGGCGCACTCGACCGCGGTGCGGGTTGCATCCGCCGCGGCTTCGCTGAGTGCCGGCGTTATGCCGGAAATGTGCAGCCATCGGGCGCCTGCCAGTATGGCCGGCCAGTCGAAGTCGCAGGGCCCGACCGTCGCGAGCGCGGAGCCCGTGCGGTCGTAGGTCACCCTCGTGCCGAGATAGCCGGAGCCGGTCTCCACATAGTAGATGCCCATGCGTTTCCCGCGCCGGGAGATGCCGTCCGTACCGACGCCGAACCCGCGCAGGGCCGCCACGGCGGCATCGCCGATCGGGTTCTCCGGCAGTGCGGTCGCCACGGCCACATCGATGCCGAATCCCGCCAGCGCCACGGCTACATTCGTTTCCGCCCCGCCGAGCGCCGTCTCGAAGCGCGGCGATTGCAGCAGCCGTTCGTGGCCCGGCGCCGTCAGCCGCAACATGATCTCCCCGAAACAGACGACATCCGCCATGGGTCATTTCCTCCGCCTGTGCAAGATCGCCCCGCTCCACCTCGTCGGACGGCGCCCCGGGGCAATGCATTGTCGCCCCATTATGCCTCCAACGATCAAGTAACCAGTGTCGTGTCACACGTCTTTTTGCGCATTCAGAGCTTGCGGAGGGCGCGCCCCACGGGGGTAAGTGGCGGTGTTGCAACCCTTGGCAATATGCTGGATATTGCCTGCGGGCCGCGCCTTGCCACAGGCCCCGTGGGGCACGCTGAATACGCAAAAAGACGTGTGACACGACACTAGGCACTCCGCGGCGGGTTAGAGTTGAATTCCTGTGTCCGGGACGGGCCGGGCAATCGGCATGGGGAAGGAAACCGATGAGCCGCAGCAAGATCACCAACGCCTCGGCAGCGTTTGCCGTCGTCATCGCTTTTCTCGCCGGCCTGATCGGCAGCCTGGCGTTACGCCCGGCCGGAGGGCCGGCCGCCTCCGTCAGCGTCGACTCCACTTCCACCGGCGAAGTGGCACGGCGCGTCAACTGGCGCCTGCCCCTGTCGTTTCAGACCACCATGCCGGTGCTGGGCGACAATCCGATCTACGTCACCGAAGCCTTGCGGGCGGCCTCCCGCGGCGCCGTGGATATCCGCCTCTTCGAGCCCGGCGAAGTGGTGCCGGCATTCGGGATCAGCGAGGCGGTTCGCGACGGCAAGATCGAAGCCGGCTATACCTGGCTCGGCTACGACCAGGGGCGCATACCTTCCGCGGCGCTGCTGGCCGCGGTGCCGTTCGGCATGGAGCCCTGGGAGTTTGCCGCCTGGTGGTTCGACGCCGGCGGTGAGGAGGTGGGCCGGGCGCTGTACGCCAAGCACAACACGCACATCATCTTCTGCGGTTTGACCGGGCCGGAGACCGCAGGCTGGTTCCGGGAACCGGTCAGGAGCCTGGCGGACGTTCAGGGCCTGAAGATCCGCTTCGCCGGCATTGGCGGCAAGGTCATCGAGCGGACGGGCGCCTCGGTCACCATGCTGCCCGGCGGCGAGATCTTCCAGGCCCTCGAGAAAGGAGCCATCGACGCCACCGAGTACGCCCTGCCCATCGTCGACCAGGCGCTCGGATTCAACCGGGTGGCCACCTACAACTACTACCCCGGCTGGCACCAGCCATCCACGGCGTCCCACATGGTGGTGAACATGGAAGTCTGGAACGAAACGTCCGCGGCCGACCAGGTCCTCATCGAAACCGCCTGCACGGCCGGCGTACTGCGCAACCTGGCGCGTAGCGAGGCGCTGCAGGGGGCGGTAATCGCCGGGTTCCCCGACGTCGGCGTCAGCGCGGAAACCCTTCCCGTAGACCTGCTGCGGGAACTCGAGCGCATCACCGAGACCGTCCTGGAAGAGGAAGCCCAACGGGATCCGGATTTCGCCGCGATCCTGGCTTCACAGAACGCCTTCCGGGCCGACTATGCCCACTGGAAGGCACGAGGCTACCTGCCCAGGGATTTCTGATGGACGAGCCACGTTCCCTCGATTCTTCCATCGCCGGGCCGGCCCTGGAGCTGCCGCAGACGCGCCTGTCCCGGGCGGTCGATCCCTGGCTGGTGCGCATCGGCGAGTGGTCGTCGTGGCTGTGGCTGATTCTCGTGGCGATCATCGTCGTCAACGTGATCCTGCGCTATGCCTTCGGCGAAGGCCGCATCGAGTTCGAGGAGATCCAGTGGCACATCTATGCTGCCGGGTTTCTGCTCGGCCTCGGCTATGCCCTGCAGGCGGATGCGCACATTCGCGTCGATGTGCTGCACGAGCGGTTCCCGCCGGGGCTGAAGGCCTGGATCGAACTGTACGGCCTGCTCCTCCTGGCATTACCGTTCATCCTGGTGATGCTGGTCTACAGCGCGCCGTTCGTGCGCGCCAGTTTCGAACTCGGCGAGGTATCCGTATCGCCCGGCGGTTTGCCCTACCGGTGGGCCATCAAGGCGATGCTGCCGCTCGGGTTCGCACTGCTTCTGCTGGCCGCCCTCTCGCGCCTGTCGAGGGTGTGGACCTTCCTGTTCCTCGGTTCCGGCGGCGATAACGGCAGCGGCAGCCGGAATGCCTGAGCAAGAGCCACGGCCCGCACTCAACCGGAGCGCCCATGGCGCCGAATGAGATTCTCGCGCTCTGCATGTTCCTCAGCTTCATCGGCCTGGTGTTCACCGGCTATCCGGTGGCCTGGATTCTGGGCGGGCTGTCGATCCTGTTCACGGCGCTGGCCATCGTGCTGCACGTCGACTTCAACGTCCCGTTCTCCATCGACTGGAACTACACCTCGCTCATCGTCGACCGCTCCTGGAACGTCATGGAGAACTGGGTGATGGTGGCGCTGCCCATGTTCATCTTCATGGGCCTGATGCTCGACCGCTCCGGCATCGCCCGGGAACTCATGGTGAGTTTCTCGCGCCTTTTCGGGGGCGTGCGCGGCGGGCTCGCCGTGACCGTCACGCTGATTGGGGTACTGCTCGCCGCCACCACCGGCATCATCGGCGCATCCGTGGTGCTGCTGGCGCTGCTCGGGCTGCCCGTGATGCTGAATCAGGGCTACGACAAATCCCTGGCGTCGGGAACCGTGTGCGCGGTCGGCACGCTCGGCATTCTGATCCCGCCCAGCATCATGCTGGTGCTCATGGCCGACCGCATGGCCATGAGCGTCGGCGATCTCTTTCTGGGCGCCGTCTTTCCCGGGATCATGCTCGGCAGTCTCTATGTCGCCTACCTCCTGGGCTACGCCTGGCTGCGCCCTCAGGCCGCGCCGGCGGGCGAGCGGGAAACGGTGGACTGGAAAGCCATCGGGGCGCTGTTCGTGGCGATTCTGCCGCCGGCGCTGCTGATCCTGGCGGTTCTGGGCAGCATCTTCTTCGGCCTGGCAACACCCACGGAAGCGGCGGGCGTGGGCGCGGCGGCGGCCCTTCTGCTGGCGTTCGTGAAACGGCAGCTCGACCGCGGCGTCATGAAGACCGTACTGATCGAGACCACCCGAACCACGGCCTTCATATTCGGCGTCCTGCTCGGCGCCACCGCTTTCGCGCTGGTGCTGCGCGGCCTGGGCGGCGACGAGTTGATCGAGCGCGCCCTGTTGAACCTGCCGTTCGAGCCGGCGGGCATCGTCATCGCCATACTGTTCGCGACCTTCCTGCTCGGTTTCTTCCTCGACTGGATCGAGCTGACCCTGATCATCCTGCCCCTGGTCTCGCCGGTGGTCGTCAATCTCGGGTTCGACCCGGTGTGGTTCACGGTGCTGTTCGCCGTCTGCCTGCAGACGAGTTTCCTCACCCCGCCGGTGGGATTCTCCATCTTCTACCTCAAGGGCGTGGCACCTTCGGAGATCGACGTACGCACCATCTACCGGGGCGTGATCCCGTTCATCGCGCTGCAGTTGATCGGGCTCATCGTCATCTTCAACTGGCAGGATCTCGTCACCTGGCTGCCGGCGCAGGCATACCGGTAGCGCCTGCATGGGATACGGAACCACCATGATTCGCCCGGCCGCACCGGGCACAATGAACCGATGAGCCGCATCGCCGTACTCGCTTCCCACGGAGGCTCGATCCTGCAGGCCATAATGGATGCCTGCGCCACCGGCGAACTGCCCGCCGAGGTGGTGCTTGTGATCGGCAACAACAGCGGCTCGCTGGCGTTGCGGCGCGCCGCGAACGCCGGCATCGAGACGCTGCACCTGAGCAGCCGCACGCATTCCGACCCGCACAGCCTCGATCGCGCCATTCGCGACGCACTGCAGGGCGCAGGGGCCGACTGGGTCATGCTCGCGGGCTACATGAAAAAGCTGGGAAACGAGACCCTGCAAGCCTTTCCCAACCGTATCCTCAATACCCACCCTGCCCTGCTGCCGAAATTCGGCGGCCGCGGCTTCTACGGCCGCAAGGTGCATCGGGCCGTGATCGATGCCGGCGAGCGCGAATCCGGCGCCACCGTGCACCTGGTGGACGCCGACTACGACACCGGCCCCACCGTCGCCCAGGTGCGGGTTCCCGTGCAGCCCGACGATGCCGTCGAAGACCTGGAACAGCGCGTGCAGGCCGCCGAGCGTGTACTGGTGGTCGACACGCTTCGCGATCTGGTTCGCGGAACGATTACAACCGGCAGGGAGCACTCGGCCCCGCATCCGGTGAGCAAACTGCCGGAGGTGGGCACCACCATATTCACGGTGATGTCGGCGCTGGCGGCCGAAGAGGGCGCCCTGAATCTTTCCCAGGGTTTCCCGGATTTCGACGGGCCGAAGGAATTGATCGAGCGGGTCCAGCACTATCTCACCCACGGGTTCAACCAGTATCCCCCCATGGCGGGCGTGGCCGCGCTGCGCGAGGCCATTGCCGTCAAGGTGCGGGATCTTTACGGATTGGCGGTCGACCCGGAGACGGAAGTGACGGTGACTTCCGGCGCCACCGAAGCGCTGTTCTGCGCCATGGCCGCCGTGATTCATCCCGGGGACGAGGCGATTGTCTTCGACCCGGCCTACGACAGCTACGAACCGGGGATTCGGCTACAGGGGGGGATAACCCGCCATGTGCCCTTGCGGCCGCCCGGATACCGGGTTGACTGGGATCTCCTGGAGGCCACGGTCGGCCCGCGAACGCGGCTCCTGATCTTCAACACGCCCCACAATCCGACCGGTACCGTCTGGGAACGCGAAGACCTCGAACGCCTGGAGGCGCTGGTCGCCCGGTACGGCTTCCACGTACTCGCCGACGAGGTCTACGAACACATCATCTTCGACGGCCGGCAGCACCAGAGCGTTTGCCGGTTCCCGGGGCTTTTCGAGCGCAGCTTCGCCGTCTCCTCCTTCGGCAAGACCTATCACGTCACCGGCTGGAAGATCGGCTACTGCGTGGCGCCGGCGCCGCTTTCCGCAGAGTTCCGCAAGGTGCACCAGTTCGTCACCTTCACCTCCAACACCCCGGTGCAGCACGGGCTGGCGGACTTTCTCGCCAACCACCCGGAACACCACCTGGAACTCGGCTCGTTCTACCAGCGCAAGCGGGACCTTTTCTGCGAGTTGCTCGAAGGCTCGAGGTTCAGCGTAACGCCCAGCGCCGGAACCTACTTCCAGCTTCTCGGTTACGAGCGCCTGTTCAACGAGAGGGATTCGGACCTGGCTTTCCGCCTCACGCGGGAAGCGAAGCTCGCGTCCATTCCCGTGTCGATCTTCTACGGCAACCCGGATGCGAACGACCACCGGGTGCTTCGCTTCTGTTTCTGCAAGGACGACGACACGCTCCGGCGCGGCGCGGAGATTCTGCGGGACCTCTGACCCGCACACTGCGCCAAGGGCCGCTACCTCGCTTGTCTTTATCAGCATCGACCCTGCGCCAATCCCGACCAAAGCCGATGCGGGCGACGGACCGGCTGCGCGGTGCAGGCGTCGAAATTGCGGTCCGTCATGTACCTGATCGTACGAAAGCGGCTATTCTTCGCGCCTGTCGAGGTAGTCCAACGGAGTCGACGCCGCCGTGAACAACCATGGCAATTCCCGAGATGGCGACAAAGGCGAGGCCGCTCGGTGCTCGGTAACCCAAATCCGCGAATAGTTTCATGCAAGTCGGCAACCCGGCGCGCCGGGGCATCGCCCCGTTAACCGAATGCAACGCTGGAAAAACGCCTGTTGCGCTTCTTTGCTGCTGCTGGCCGCCTGTTCCGAGTCCGGGCCGGGTACGGCGGACGGCGCGGCCGCACCGGTGCATCCGGGCAAGGCGACCTATGAGCGGTTCTGCTTCTCCTGCCATGCGGCGGGTATCGCCGGTGCACCGAAAACGGGCGATGCGGACGCCTGGGCGCCGCGCCTGGCGAGGGGCATGGATCAAATGCTGCAATCCACCGTCGACGGGATGCCCCCCGGGATGCCGGCGCGGGGGCTCTGTTTCGATTGCTCGGACGAGCAGTTGACCGACGCGATCGACTACATGCTGGTTCAGAACAGGTAACGTACTCACGCGGCCCGTTCATGGTTTTCACCGGAAGGGTTGCGGGGCGTTACAGCAACGCGAAAGCGTCCATCTCGTCGAGCGCGCTCATCGCGTTTCCCAGCAATACGCGGCCAAGAGCCTGGCCGCGTTCGTTCCCGGGGTCGAGCTGGCCGGCGATGCTGACCGCGAAACACATCAGGTACAGCGCGCACAGTCGATAGCGTTCCCGGCAGCGGGCCAGGTCGTATTCCACGCCGTGCCCGGCCAGTTCGGTGTGATAGTACGCAACCAGGTCCTCCTTTCCGCGGACGGACGGCGGAACGCTCTGGGTGATGAAATAGGCCACGTCCTGCTCCGGGGCCGACGTACAGACCGACTGCCAGTCCAAGAAGACCACCTCGTCCCCGTCGAAGAAGAGGTTGTCGAGGCGCACGTCCACGTGTGTCAGGCACACGGGGTCCCGGCACATCTCCTCGAGCAATCGCCCCACGGCGCCGGTCATTTTTTCGCCGGCGACTCGGGCGCTGTCCGGAATGAGTTCTGGAAACCTGGCGTTCACGGCCGGCCAACCCACCTCGAAGGCGTAGATCATGCCGTCGCGCTGGGCGGGGTTGTTGTGCGAAATCACGCGGGGAAACCGGGTGGTTCGCCATGTGCTGGCGTGCAGGCCGGCCACCGCGGAGAGCACCGCCCGCGCCTCGGCCAGCGTGCAGCCGGCCACCTGGTCGCCCAGGCGCAGATGGCCCAGGTCTTCCAGCAGCATGACGAAGTCCTCGGTGGCCGGGTCGATGGCCGCGAAGAAACAGCGGGGCGCCCTTATCGCCACCTGGTCGACGATGCCCTGATAGAACATCACTTCGCGCGCATACATGCTGTAGGTTCTGGCGATGGAACGGTTGGTCGGATTCGGGGTGGGAAACTTGGCGATCACCGACGCGGGGTTGCCGGGCCCCGTCGTGAGCAGCACCCGGGTCACCATGGCGATCATCCCGGCGCCCTCGCCGAACCGGGCGACTTCGAAGCCCTGAACCGGGAAGCCGAGCGCCTCGCTCAGCCATTGCGGCGTCAGCGCTTCGGGTGTGACGGGAAAATCAGCCATCGACGATTGCCTGTGCAGAATCAGAAAGCGCCGATTGTTCACTGCCTGCCTTGGCCGATGCAATCCCCGGCCCGACGCCGGACTGTAACGAACTGGACGCGGGCTAGTGCTCCTTCCAACTGATAATTCGGGATCAGTGGCCGCGGGCACGTTCCTGGCAAGGCGCGGCCCGCCGGGAATGGCCCAGCCCTTGCCAAGGGTCGCAACGCGGCCAGGGGCGTGCCCGCGGCCACCCGAAGGGCGCGCTCGCAAGCGCACATCTGCTTCGTTGCGGTCCCTCACCGTATCCAGATACGCTTTCGGAACCGCGCCTTGCATCTGCACGCTTGCGAACGCGCTGATCCCGAATTATCAGTTGGAAGGAGCACTAGCGGTTTCTGCCAGATACCGGCGGGTTTCGCCATCCCGGGGCCGTTCGTGGGGGTGAATCGGGGAGGGCCGGCCCACGAACGGCAAGGAAGCGCGGCATGGAGGCAAGACTGGCACGGAATGTGTTAGGTTTCAGGCAGGAGTGACGATCGGGAACTGCCTGATGCAGCCGGACTGTCAGCCGGGCGACATCGTTGCCCGCCGCAAGTGGTTGGTCATGCACAAGGGTGTGGTGCTTGACGATGGCCGTATTCTGCACAACACGCCCTGGCGCGGAGAACACGCCTCCACGCTGGGTGAGTTTCGGGCCGGGCGGCGGTTGCGCGTGACCCCGACGGACCGGCGGACAGGGCGGCGCGTGGCGGGCGCGGTGCCGCACGGGGCGCGCCGTTACAACCTGTTCACGAACAACTGCGAACACACCGTGAACCGCGCGACGACCGGCCGCGCCACCAGCCCGCAACTGCAGGGCTGGATTGCCGGCGCAGGGCTCGCGGTGGTGGCGATCGCGGTGCTGCGGCATCCCGTGGCGGCCGCGACGGCATTCGCGCTCGGCCGGGGGCTGGTCAGGAAGTTGCGCAACGGGGCGTCGCGATCGCGGCAGTCCTGATGCAGCGGCCCGACGGCCGGGAGCGGCGCCCGCCATCCTGCGCCGCTCAGGGCGCGGCGCCGTGAGGGAGACTGACACGTCATGAACCTGCGCGATCTGCGCTACCTGGTGGCCGTGGCGGAACACCGCCATTTCGGCCGCGCCGCCGCCGCCTGTTTCGTCAGCCAGCCGACGCTGTCGACGCAGCTCAAGAAGCTGGAGCAAACCCTGGGCGTGACGCTCATCGAGCGAACCAACCGGCAGGTGATGCTGACGCCGGTGGGAGAGTCGATCGTGGCGCAGGCCGAGAGGGTGCTGGGCGAGGTGAATCGGCTGGTGGGTTTCGCGGAGGAACACCGCGATCCCCTGGGCGGGGAGTTCCGCCTCGGCATCATTCCCACGGTGGCTCCGTATCTTCTGCCGCGAATTCTCGGCCCTGTGCGTGACGCGCTTCCCAACCTGAAGATACATTTGACCGAGGCCCAGACCGCGGTGATTGCGCGAATGCTCAGAGAGGGCAACCTGGATGCGGTGATCCTGGCCCTGCCGCTTGGCGAGGACAACATCGTCGAGTCTACGATTTACCGCGAGCCCTTCTACCTCGCGGTGTCGAGCCGGCACGCGAAAGCCGGCCGCGAGTCGGTCAGCGTTCTTGACCTCGACGACGAGCAGGTGCTGCTGCTTGAGGACGGCCATTGCCTGAGAGACCAGGCGCTGGAGGTCTGCAAGTCGCACAACGCCGTGGAGAACACCAACTTCCGGGCAACCAGCCTGGAAACGCTGCGTCAAATGGTGGCGGCGAACGTCGGTGCCACCCTGATGCCGGAACTCGCCGTCTCCGCCGAAGGGGCGGGTGTGAGCTACATACCCTTCGACGAGCCGGAGCCGCCGTCCAGAACGATCGGTATCGCCTGGCGGGGCAGTTCCCCCAGGGTCGCCCTGCTCGACCAGATGACCCGCACGCTGCGGGCGGCGATGGGGGGGACGGAGGACGAGTGACCCGCATCCGTCACCGCCTTTCGTCGCGAGGGCGTCGAGGCGCCCGGCCTACGCGAATGTATCGGATTCGAACCATTTGACGCTGCTCCACGTCCCTGGTTCCCGTACATCCGCCAATGTGTGAAGAAACCGCATTACAATGGCGGCTGCATCTTCAATCCGAATCTCCGACAGCACCAGGGCCGGCCCATGAACACCAAGTCTGAAGTCGTCTCCTTCGATGACGAGCCCCTCATCCTTGTCGATTCCGCCGACCGGGTGCTCGGTTTTCTGGACAAGGCCGCCTGTCACAACGGTGAGGGGCAGCTACACCGGGCGTTCTCCGCTTTCGTCTTCAACGCCCGGGGCGAGCTGCTTCTGCAGAAACGCGGCCGCGAAAAGAGGCTCTGGCCGAATTTCTGGTCGAACAGTTGCTGTTCCCATCCACGCCGGGGGGAGTCGATGGACACCGCCGTGCACCGGCGCATCGAACAGGAGCTGGGGCTGGACGCGAGCCTCCTGCACGATCTGCGTTTCGTCTACAAGTTCGAATACCAGGCGGGTTTCGGCGCGAACGGCAGCGAGCACGAGCTGTGCTCGGTCTATCTTGCCCGCACCACAGGCACGCCCGTCGTCAACACCACGGAAATCGACGACTGGCAATGGATCGCCGGTACGGAGCTGAACCGCCGCCTCGAGGAGCGGCCCGACGAGTACACGCCGTGGCTGCGGCTCGAATGGGCGGCGCTTTGCGAGCGCCACGCCGACATGCTGCCGACAGGCGCACGCGAATTGCCGCCGTGACCGAGGGGGCCTGGAACGATTGTGTTCCCGGTTTACGACGGGACGGGCATGGCCTACAGGCTGCCGGATCGCGCGGAGTCGTCGAAGTCCAGCCCATGGTAGACGAGTCCCTCTCGCATGGAACAACTTTCAACTCGTTGATTTCAATAGATATTCAATTTGACATAATGTCGATGACCCGGCACCGAGAGCAGGTATGCGGTACGGGTATCCGGCACGCCAAGC
>JAPPHD010000184.1 GCA_028821125.1 Gammaproteobacteria bacterium | reverse complement strand
AATCATGGTGAAATTCGACTCGATCTCGGCCGAGTTGCGGAAGTCGGGCTAGTGCAGCAGCCGGCTGTTCGCGCCGAAACTCCTGCGCAGGAAATCCATCTGGTCGCCCAGAATCCGGCCGCTGTTGATCAGTGCCAGGTACTCGGAGAAGTTCGGCACATACGGCAGCGCCAGCAACTGCATGCCGCATTCGTGCAGCAGGCGGTTGCCCTTGTGATGGTTGCAGCGCCGGCAGGCGGCCACGCAGTTGTCCCATGTGTCGCTTCCGCCCCTGGAGGTGGGAACCACATGGTCACGGGTGAGCGCGCTGTCTGACAGGCGCTTCGCACAATACAGGCACGTATTGCGGTCGCGGCCGAAAAGCGCCTGGTTGGTCAGGGGCGGAACGCCTTGCGAGGGAGACTGCACATGGCCGTTGCAGGCGACGATGCCGTGAATGTCCATGCCGCTCGGGCTCCCGTCGAAACGGGAGTGCCCGCCGCGAATGTGCAGTACCGGCTCGCCCAGCGTCCAGACCACGATTTCACGGGCGTACAGGCAAACGGTTTCCTGCCAGCTTACCCAGTCCACCGGCCGGCCGGAAATGTCGAGCCGCAGTATGCGCGGAACGCGTTCGTAACAGTCTACCGTGGCGATCATGGTGATCGTCTGCCCAATCGGCGCCCTATCCCTGGCGGAGCGACACCCCGGCCCCAAGTCACAGCGGCCCGCGGGCGCGATCTCGTCTTGATCGACCACCCTCGAATCGCAATCCTTGAGGACCGGGCGCGCGTATGATGAACAAAGAGGTCACCGGGTTCAATGGCCTCGGGACGGGAAAGCGTGACGATTTCATGACGCCGGCGGCGCGCTTTGACAGCTATTCGGGCAGCAGGCAAAGTGCGCGGGCCATGAGATCCGCTATCTGGTCAGTCGTCCTTGTCCTGGCACTCGGCGCCTGCGGTTCCAGGGCGCCGGCGGGCGGCGTTTCCGCTGCACAAGGCGCCTCGGAGTGGGTGTGTCGCCCGGAAGGCGACACCTGGGACTGCGCCCAGGGCGCCGAACCGCCCCCGCCGGCGGAACCCGACCAGGAGTGACGCGGGCACAATGGCCGAGAGCGGGCCGCTCGCGGCCGGTGATCTTCCGCGCCTTCGTCTACGAAGCGACCGGCGAGCCTTACAGGGCCGCGAGAATGGACTCGGCCTTGCTCACATCCAGGCCGCCGCCGGCCTCGACGGCCAGCTTGCTGACGGTGCCGTCGTCCACGATCATGGCGAATCGCTGCGAACGGTTTCCCAGGCCGAACCCGGAAACGTCCATTTCCAGCCCGAGAGCCTTGGTGAAATCGCCGTTGCCGTCGCCGACCATCAGCAGTTCCTCGGCGTTCTTGTCCTTGCCCCAGCAATCCATGACGAAGGCGTCGTTCACCGCCATGCAGACGATGCTGTCGACGCCCTTCGCCTTGATCGCATCCGCATTGACCACATACCCGGGCAGATGGTCGTTGGAACAGGTGGGGGTGTAGGCGCCTGGCACGGCAAACAGCACGACTTTCTTGCCGGCGAAGAGATCCTCGGTGCTTACCGGCGTCGGCCTCCCATCCTGCATGATGTGCATGGTGGCATCAGGTAGTTTGTCGCCCTCTTGAATAGCCATAGTCCTTCCTTTGCGTTGCGGTGAGTGAATAGTCGATGAAGTCTCGAACACGCAAGTTTGCGCATTGCCCGGGGGCGGGTCAATGGCTGGCGGTACGCAGGGGAGGCTGGACGCACCGCCCCAACTCGACTGGACGGGCGTTGCCCTGGCGCTGGGCAGCACCCTCGTCTGGGCAAGCTACTGGCTCCTGAACGCCCGCGTCAGCATCGACCCCATCGGCCTGATCGCCTGGAGCTTCACGTTCGGGCCCCTGTTTGTCGGCACACTGTGCCTGCTCGGGCCCGGACTTCCACCCCTGTCCGGGCTCGCCATCATCGTCGCGGGCCTGGCCGTGGCGCGCCGCGGCACTACAGCGACGGCAGCCAGCTCCTGATCGCTTCGCCGATCTCGGCCGGGGAATCCTCCTGGACGAAATGGCTGCCTTGCACCGTTATCTCCGTCTGGTTCGGCCATGAACGGCAGAACTCCCGGGTGGCGCCGGCAATTAGCGCGCCCGGTTCGCCATTGACGAAGAGCTTGGGAACATCGGATCGGGAGAGCCAGTCGGCGTAGTCCTCAGCGATAGCGACCACATCCGCCGGCTCGCCGTCGATGGGAATCTGCCTGGGCCAGGTGAGCGTCGGCCGCCGGCTTTCACCGGGCTCGGCAAAAGGCCTGCGGTACTCGTCCATTTCTTCGTCGGACAACTTGCGCAGTATCGACCCCGGCAGCACGGCCTCGACGAAAAGATTCTTCTCCAGCACCATGTTTTCGCCCGCCGGCGATCGGAAACCCTGGAACACGCCCCTGGCGCTTTCGGGAAACTCGTTCCAGGTAACCGGCCGCACGATCGCTTCCATGTAACAGATGCCGCGCACCGCATCGCGGTTGCGATTGGCCCAGTGGAAGCCGAGCGCCGAGCCCCAATCGTGGACGACCAGCGCGACGCGTTCCTCGATTCCCAGCGCATCCATCGCGGCATCGAGGTAGGCGCTGTGTTCGGCGAAGGTGTAACGGCCCGGCCCGGAATCGGTGAGCTTCTCGGAGTCGCCCATGCCGACGAGGTCGAACGCGATGCAGCGCCCGAGGTCGATCACCCGGGGCATGACGTTGCGCCAGAGATAGGAAGAGGTGGGGTTGCCGTGCAGAAAGACGATGGGCTCGCCGGCGCCCATCTCGACGTAGGCGATTCTCTTGCCGAGGACCTTGACCGTCTTCTTCTTCGCCATTTGTACCGGTTGCATGGCCTCACTCTCCCTTGAACGTTGGTCTGCGTTTCTCCAGAAAGGCGTGAATGCCCTCCTGGCCGTCGGCGCCGAGCACCAGGTCGCCTATGGTTCTGGCCTCGAGTTCCATCTGGGATTCGAGGGTCTGGTCGAAGGTGCCGTTCAACAGCGTCTTGACGCCGCCGAATGCCGCGGTCGGGCCCGTCGCGAGCTTTTGCGCCAGTGCCTGGGCGCGCGGCAGCACTTCGTCGTCCGCTACCACCTCGTTGACGACCCCCCATTCGAGCGCTTCCGCGCTGCTCAGCACCCGGTTGGTCAGCATCAGTTCCCGCGCCCGCCGATCGCCGATCTTGCGCGGCATGTAGTAGGTGGAACTGCCGTCCGGGGTCAGGCCCGCCTTGGTATAGGCCATCGTGAACACGGCCGACTCGGCGGCTATGGCGAGGTCGCACGCCATCACCAGGCTCAGCCCGGCGCCGGCCGCGGTGCCGTTGATCGCGCCGATGACCGGCGCGCTGGTCCTGCCGAGCCTTGAGAGCCCCATGTGCAGGTCCCCCGCCATTTCCATGATCAACTTGCGCGCGCCGCCGCCCGCTTTCGCGAAAGAACCCAGATCGCCGCCCGCGCTGAACATCCTGCCGGCGCCTGTCATGACCACGGCCCGCACGTTTGCATCGTCGTCGGCGGCCTCGGCAACCGCCCTGAACTCCCTGGCCCCGAGGGGGCTGAGGGCATTCGCCGATTTCGGCGTATTGAAGGTGATGGTGGCAACGTTGTCGGCCACCTCGTAGATCAGCGTCTCGTAACTCATGGCTTCCCCCGGCAACTCAGATGAAGGTGGGATCCAGCGGTTCTTTTACCGCATTCCGGGCGCTGGCGGCAATCGGAACGGGCGCTAGCCCGACCTATTCATGAATAGGTCGGACTAGTGTCCTGTGTCGCAAATACGCTACCTTTCAGCGTGCCGCACTAGGGTACCATTTGGCGATGAAAAACATTCTGAAAGATCCGCTGGTGCTCTTCCTGGCCCTCGGCGTCGTGATCTTCTGGGTTGCCGCACTCGGCTCCGGAAGCGGCGGCGACGACCTGATCGAGGTGGGCGAGCCCGACCTCAACCGGCTCGGCGACCAGTGGCAGGCGCAGATGGGGCGTCCGCCGACCCCGCGGGAACTCGACGGACTGATCGAGCAGTTCATTCGCGAGGAAGCCTACTTCCGGGAAGCAAAGCGCCTCTCCCTCGACGAAGGCGACATCATCGTGCGGCGCCGGCTCGTGCAGAAACTCAGGTTCCTGACCGAGGACATCGCCACCGGCCAGCCGCCTGCCGAAACCGAACTGCTGGCCTTCTACAAGGCCAACGCGGAACGCTACCGTCGGCCGACGCGCTACAGTTTCAGCCACCGATACTTTTCGACCGACCGTCGCGAAGACGCGCATGCCGAAGCCACCGCCGCCCTGGCAGACGGCGACATCGCCGGGGACCCGTTCATGTTGCAGCGATCCTATGCGGCGCGCTCGGTTCGGGAAATCGGCAACCTGTTCGGCACCGCCTTCGCCGAGGCGCTCGCCGAGCTGGAGCCGCTGGATGGCTGGCAGGGGCCGATACGTTCCGCCTACGGCTGGCACCTGGTGAAACTCGAACAGCGCCTGCCTGAGGTTCTGCCGCCGTATGGCGAGGTAGCCAACCGGGTGGCCAACGACCTGAATCTCGAACGGCGGGAACGGGCGAACGAGGCCTACACCGAGAATCTTCTCCAACGCTACGAGGTGCGCCGGCCTTGAGCGCTCCGATTGTTGTTCGCGCTCTTGCGGCGCTGGTATTTGGGGTCCTGGCGGCGATGTCGGGGTTTGCGCATGAGGTTCGCCCCGCCTACCTGCAGGTCTCGGAGACCGATCCGGGCCTATTCTCGGTACTGTGGAAGCAGCCGGTGCTGCAGGACCGGCGCCTGCCCATAGACCCGATCTTCCCCGATGCGTGCGTTCCCACGTCGCCGGTGGTGCGTGAGGTGACGGGTAGCGCCCTGCTGCAGAGCTGGACAATCGAGTGCGCTCTTGAGGAAGGGGCCATTCACATCAGCGGCCTGTCGCGCACCATCACCGATGTCATGGTCGAGATAGGCAGGCACGACGGCGGGAAGTCGACGCACCTGTTGCGGCCCGACTCGCCTTCGCTCAGCCTCAGCGATCCAAGCCCGCAGGTGGCCGCCTATCTGACACTCGGTGTCGAACACCTCGTGTTCGGCATCGATCATGTGCTGTTCGTCGTCGGGCTCGTGCTCTTCATTCCGAGCCGCTGGGCGCTCCTGAAGACCATCACCGCCTTCACTCTGGCCCACAGCATCACGCTGGCGCTGTCGGTGCTCGAACTGGTGCGGCTGCCGCAGGGGCCGGTGGAAGCGGTCATCGCCCTGTCCATCCTGTTCCTTGCCCGGGAACTGGTCATGCCCGAGGAGAGCCGCTCCGCCCTGACCCGGGGACGCCCCTGGATCATGGCGCTGATGTTCGGCCTGCTGCACGGCTTCGGCTTCGCCGGGGCGCTGGCCGACATCGGCCTGCCCCGCGATCAGCTTGCGCTTTCCCTCTTCCTGTTCAACGTCGGCATCGAGATCGGCCAGATTGTGATCATTGCCGCGCTGCTCGTCCTTTTGTGGGTCGCCCGCCGCATCGCCGGCAGCATCGTTCAGGCCGAACGGGCATTCATCTATGCCATGGGCTCCCTGGCCGCTTTCTGGACCATCGACAGGATCCTGCCGATAATCTGACGGGTAAACCGCACCAATCGGCACGACGCGGCGCGCCAACCAGGGGAGTAGCCATGGAAAAAGCCCGATACCTCATCGCACTGGCGCTGCCCTGGTTGGCCCTGGGGTGCGAGCCTGGGGGCGAAGCGACAGCTCCGGACGCAGGGCGTTTCGAAGACGCGTTCAGGCTGCAACTGGAGACGGCCGTGCCCGGCGACATCATCGACGTCCCCCGGGGGGTGTTCCACTTCAAACGGGGCCTGTCACTGACCGCGGACGGGGTAACCATACGCGGCGCCGGCATGGACAGAACGGTGCTGAATTTCGCCGGCCAGGTGGCGGGTGCCGAGGGCCTGCTGGTCACCGGCAGCGATTTCACCATCGAGGACCTGGCCATCGAGGATGCGGTGGGCGATGCCCTCAAGATAAACGGCGGGCGCAATATCGCGGTGCGCCGGGTGCGCGCCGAATGGACGAACGGCCCCGCCACGGAGAACGGCGCCTACGGCATCTATCCGGTGCAGACCGAGAACACACTCATCGAGGACAGCATCGCCATCGGAGCATCGGATGCGGGCCTTTACGTCGGCCAGTCGCGCAACGTCATCGTGCGCAACAGCCGGGCGGAATACAACGTGGCGGGCATAGAGATCGAGAACACCGTGCACGCCGACGTCCACGGCAACACGGCCGTCAACAACACCGGCGGCATTCTCGTATTCAACATGCCGGATCTGCCCGAGGAAGGCCACAGTACCCGGGTTTTCGACAATGACGTGATGGGCAACAACACGCCAAACTTCGGCGTGCCGGGCACTGCGGTTGCGAGTATCCCTGCAGGCTCCGGGGTGGTGATCAACGCCAACGACCGCGTCGAGATCTTCGACAACCGCATCACGGGGCACCGGACGGCGAACGTACTGATTTCCAGCTACTTCAGCACGAACTATGTCGGCCAGCGCAAGGAATTGGAGGTTTTTGACCCGTTTCCGGAAACCATCTACATCTACGGGAACACCTTCGGCCCCGGTGGCGATGCGCCCGACATGGAAGACCTGGAAGCAGTGCGCTTGGCGCTCTATGGCGCCGGCGGCCGCTTTCCCGACATCGTCTGGGACGGCGTGCGCAATCCTGAGAAATCCGCTGCGGAATACGCCATATGCGTCGACAACGGCGACGCCGAGGTGCTCGACCTGGACGGCGGCAACGGTTACGCGAACCCCGGCTCGGACATGAGCCTGCACGCATGCAGCCACGAGAAACTGGCCGCGGTCGATCTGGCATCGACCTAGCCCGCATCCGTCACCAACTTTCGTCGCGAGGGCGTCGAGGCGCCGTCCTGCCTGGCCGCGCGGACCGGAAGCCGGTGCAGGC
>JAPPHD010000141.1:19005-56220 GCA_028821125.1 Gammaproteobacteria bacterium | reverse complement strand
TTGCCAAATCAACCGCTTGGCCAGACAATCAATGAGAAATCAGGGGGAACTTCGGCCTAGCGGTCATCTGTTCCTTGCGCGTCAGCGCGCCGGGAGGCGAAACGCACCGAGAGTAAGAGCAGGCCAATCGTGGTAGATGCTATAACTGACATAAAACTAGATGGAAACTGACAGAAAATGGCGGAAAAGAACTCACGCGACGTGCTGATTATCGGCGGCGGCCACAACGGCCTGATCTGCGGCGCTTACCTCGCCCGGGCCGGGCTCAAGGTCACCGTCGTCGAGCAGCACGACATCGTGGGGGGCGCCGCGGTCACGCAGGAGTTTCACCCCGGCTTCCGGGCCTCGACGTTCTCCTACCTCATGAGCCTGCTGCATCCACGCATCATCGCCGATCTCAACCTGGGAAAATACGGGCTCGAGGTGCTGCCCTGTTCGGACATGCTGAGCCCCATCGATGACGACGACTACATCGTCTATTCCGACGACGTCGAGCGCACCCAGGCCTCGTTCGCCAGGTTCAACGGGCACGACGCCGCGATCTATCCCGAATTCAGCAAGGCGCTGTACGAAGCTGCGGAGGTGGTCAGGAAGCTGTTGTTCGAGACGCCGCCGGACCCGACTAGGCGGGACTGGAAGACTTTCCGGGCCATGGGCCGGTTGATCTGGAAGTACCGCAGGTACGGCGACCGGTTTTTCCGCGTCTACGACATACTGACCATGAGCGCCGACGACTATCTCAAACGCTGGTTCGAGGACCCACGCATCCGGGCGGTGCTCGCCTACTACGCCTCGATCGGCACCTTCGCCGGCCCGAAAACGCCCGGTTCCGCCTACGTCATCATGCACCACATCATGGGTGAGCATGAGGGCGCCGGGGGCTGGGGCTTCATCCGCGGCGGCATGGGAATGATCACGGAAGCGATCGCGGCTTACGGCGCCACCGTCGGTCTCGAGATCGTCACCGGCGCCTGGGTGGAGCGCGTCGAGGTTGCCAACGGCCGGGTCACCGGCATCGTCACCCCGGGCGGCCGGCAGTTCGACGCCGGGATTGTCGTCTCCAACGCCAGCGCCAAGGCGCTCTACCTCGACTTGATCGATGCCCGGCACCTGCCGGACGAACTGCTGAACGACATCCGCAACCTGCGCACGTTCTCCACCGCGTTCAAGCTGAACATCGCCTGCGAACGCCCGCCCCAGTACCGGGGCCTGCGCAAGGCGGTGGAGTCCGGCGCACTGGGGGACTTCACCTATCCGACCTATGTGCACTGCGCGCCCGATATCGACTACCTGGAAAAAGCCTACGAAGACGCGAAGCACGGCTGGTATTCCGACAAGCCCTTCATGACGCCGGTGGTGCCGACCATCGTCGACGACTCGCTGGCACCGCCCGGCAAGCATGTGGTCAACCTGTTCGGCGGCCATGCGCCTTACGAACTGAAGGGGGCGGACTGGGCGGATGAGAAAGACAAATTCACCGCCAATGTGTTCAAGACCCTGGACGGATTCGCTCCCGGCTTCTCGGACGGGATCATCGATTCGGAGGTATTGATCGCGCCTGATATCCAGGCTCGGGTAAACCTGCCCCAGGGCCACATATTCCACGGCGAACTGTCGTTGGACCAGCTATTCTTCAAACGGCCGGCGCCCCACTACGCCGACTATCGGGGGCCGCTCAAGGGACTGTACATGTGTGGTTCAAGTTGCCACCCGGGTGGTGGCGTGTCGGGAATCGCGGGTCACAATGCGGCCCGGGAGATCCTCACGGATCTGCGCAAGCGGCCTCGGCCCTGACCGTCAGCGCATCTCCATGGGATCGGGTGCCCGCACCCGCAGCATATGACCGACGATGGGCATATGTACCCAGGTCTCCACATTCGTGCATCCGGTTGCCGCACGGGTGACGGAAGCGTATAGCGCGAGTTGCGATGCATATCCAAGCGCCTTCCCTTCCCAGGTGTCAAACGCTCCCGGGTACGTCTTGTGATCGATGACGACGGCCCTGCCGTCGCCCGTCAGCAGCAGGTCGATCCTGCCGCTCACACGCTGCCCGTTCCTTCTTCCGAAGACAGGAACCTCCGAGCGTGTTGTCATGCCCGGAAAAGCGCTGTTCAGGTGGGTGAACAACCGATCGCTCATGTCGACGAGGTGCTCAGGGTCGATGCCGGCAACGCCCCAACGCGCCAGCGTTCGAACCGCTCGCTCGCGCCTGTCGCCGGCATCCTGCCCGGGCCGGTCAAAGGCCAGGAAGGCGTGTACCGCTTCCCCCAGCAAGCCCATGTCGGGGCTGCCGACAAGCGGAATCCTCTCTCCCAGGCGTACGCGGGAAATCAGTTTCGCCTCTCCTGGCGCCGGTGTACCCGCCTCGCTAGGGGCGATCCGATAGGCCGGATACTGTGGTTTCGTCGCCAATTCCGACATTCGTGAGATCAATTCATGTGCCCGGGGCGGCAGGGCCTGGTCGCCGGCGACGGCCTGCACATAACGCACCGGCAACTCTTCTCCCGAGACAACCAGAACCGCGTCAGAATCCAGCCGCGAACTGTCGACCACAGCGCGTCCGTCGGCGTCAACGAGGAGGTCGAGCCAGGACAATCGCAGACCACCTCTGGCCGAACCCCGAGCAGCAAGAACGAGGTAGTCACGCGCCCGGGTCATGCCCACGTACAGGAGTCGCACCGATTCGGCCTGTTCACGCCGCGCGGCCTGCCGATGTTCCGCCGTTTCGAGAACACTCGTATCGAGGTAGACATTTTTTCTCTGTCGACCGTATGGCCAGGGCCAGAACCGCACCCAGCGGTCCTTGAGAGGCTCCCAGACATCGAATTCGCCGCCGGTTTCCACGTTGAAGCCGAAGGCGGACGGGTCCCGGGCGCTTTGCAGGTCGAGGAGCACCACCATCGGCCATTCGAGACCCTTGGCGCGATGGTAGGTCAGCACGTTGACCGCGCCGGGGTCGGTGCTGGGGGGCAGTTCGCTGCCCGTACCGGCGGCACCGCCGAGCCAACTGACCAGTCCGGCCGCCGTTGCGGCACTGCGGACTATGCGGGCTTCGTCTTCGTACTCGACAGCAAGGCCACGCAGGGCATCCAGGTTTGCAGTCCGGTCGAGCGCATTGCCCCAGGAACAGACGCGGTCCAGAACGCCTGCCGCCGTCATCGCTACCTCCAGCGTTTCGCGCGGCGTGAGTTCCGCAAGTTGCTCTCTCGCCTTGTCCAAGGCCCGGAGTGCTGGAAACTCGTCTGCAACGGATCGGATTCCCAAGTCCGACAAGCTCCGCTCAAACCAGGCAGGCTGGCCCGGCGTGTCGTCAAGGAGATGAGCAATTTCAGCGATCGCGAGACTGTCTCCCGGATCGACGAGATACCGCAGCGCAGCCACGGCGAGTACCGCTTCCGGCGTCGCCAGCAGACCGGGGCGTGCGATCGAAGAGTGGATCCCTATCGTCCCCAGTGCAGCGGCGACTTCTCTGCAACGGTTGTTGGAACGGCACAGTACCGCGATATCCGAACCGCGTATGGGCCTTGAGCCTCCCAGAGCCCGATCGTCGACCGCATGGGCATCGGGTTCGTCCAGAACGGTCCGGATGCTCTCCGCCAGGGCGGCAATCGCGACATCCCAGTTACTCCCTGAAAGACTCCAGACTTCAATCGGCTCGCCCTGGCCGTCGGCATCGAGGCGGGCGCAGTTCTCGATGCACACCGTTTCGGCATCGAAACCCAATGTCTCGAACGCCGGGGCGAATATCCGGTTTGTGGCTTCCACGAGGCCTGGCCGCGATCGATAGGAAGTGGACAGGGTGCCGCGTTCGCCGCCGGACCTCGGGACGACTTCCGCCGCGGCCTTGCCAATCAGCTCCGGGTCGGTTCCGCGAAAACCGTAGATCGCCTGTTTGGGATCTCCAACCCAGAACGATCTTTCGGCGATTTGCGACACCTTGAGAAAGAGGGCGAGCTGAATCGGGCTGGTATCCTGGAACTCGTCCACGAAAACCCGGTCCAGTGATTCCCGCAAGCGATCGGAGACATCCGTATCGTCGAGCAGACGCAGTGCCACGTGCTCCTGATCGATGAAGTCGACAAGCCCGTTTGTGGCCTTGTACTCCGCGTAGGATCCAAGCGCCGCGGCAGCCGCGCCATAGGTGCCCTCGATGTAAGCCCGAACGTCCCGATGCAGACCGGGATGTGCGGCGTGCCGCATTGCGATATCCACCACCGGTTGCACGACAGGTCGGCTGCTCACGCCAGGACTCAGCTTCGAGAGTTGCGCCCACTGGCGCCAAGACAGGGTCCTGCCTGAATCATGGACGGCACAGGCTTCGTCTATGACTTCCATGACGGCCGCTGTTGCCTTCGTTGTGTCGACGCCGCGCCGGAGGTTGTTCCTGGCTTCTCGAAGAGCGTCGCGGAGCGATGCATCCACTGCCTCTGCCGACTGATCCATCGGTTCCGGGAGCATGCTGCGAAATCGTTCCCAGGATCGCTGGCCCTGTTCGTCCAGGCATGCCGGATCGACGTCGTTCTGGCGCACCAGGTCGGCAAGCTTTCTGACATCTTCTTCCCAACCATCCATCTCCAACCGTTGCGCGACCGGAATCATCCGGCCGGCATGCCGCGCGATCGACGTCTCTGCGGCGATCGCGAACATCCGCCCCTGACGTTCTTCGGTAATGACATCGGCGACCGGCGAGCGCCCGGCATTCAGGGCGAACTCGTTGACAATTCCGCCGAAGGTCGCGTTGACAGTACCGACACGGGCGGAAAGCAGGCCGGATGCCTGATCGACTTTACCTTCTCCGATCAGCCTGGAACGGGCGCGTTCCACAAGTTCTGTCGCTGCCTTGTTGGTAAAGGTAGTGGCCAGGATCGATCTGGTCTCGGTACCGGCATCGATCGCCTCCTGGATCTTGCCGACCAGCTGGGTGGTCTTGCCCGTTCCGGCACTGGCGATGGACAGGTCGATGGGCTTGCGGTTTGCGGCAGGTTTTGTCATTGCAGAGCACTGAACCCGCAGAGCCGTCCATAGGAGCAGAATCGGCACGGAGGATCTATGCCAATCGGCACCTCGGCGATTTCCTCTTCGTCCTTGCCCACCGTACCGTCCGTCTCTACACCGGTGGCCACGACGCGGCCGGAAGCCAGTTCCCGAAGAGTGCGGTCGCGCACTGCGACAACGGCATCCCAGACGTCGGCGAGGTCGGCGCCTTCTATCCGGAATTCAGGGGGAAACGGCTCGGCATTCACCGCGAGCAGGCGCCGTTGCTTCATCATGAAGTAAGCGCCCGGAGGAAAGTCGCGCGTACTCCCTTCCTGCAGCAGGCGTGCGTAGGCAGCGAGCTGAACGGGCCGCGACTCCGAGATTTCCTGGCGCCTGTAGCGATCCCAATCCGACCATTTGAGGTCCACGATGGCCGGGCGGCCATCCGTTGAGGCCAGTTCGAGGTCGACGATGCCTCGTAATTCGGACTGTTCGTCAAGTGGGCGCGAGATCGAACGCTCGGTCGCGACCACTGAAAGTCCCCGATTCTTGAGAATGCCCACCAGGACCACAGCGCTTTCGATGGTGTTCTTGAGCAGATCCTCACGTTCGCGAAGTCCTCCCGGCAACAGCAGCGGCGAACCGATCTCCGGCAGCATCTGTTCCAGCAACGCCGCCGCCGCCTCGCGAACCGCCTGGGGGTCGTCCTGCAACGGCTCGGCGAGGAGGCGCGCCAGCACTTCGTGAGCGACGTTGCCTTTCAATCGGTTGCCCTCCGCCATGTCGAGCAGCCCGGTCTGCCGGAGTTGTGCCTGGTACTGGAGAACCCAGTTCAGCGGGCAGCCCAACAGGCTTTCCAGGCTGGATGCGGATTCGGTTCCCCGGGGACGGATGAGTTCGCCCTTCACCAACCAGTCGCGGATCGGCTCAGGAAGCGATCTGGCCGGCACAGGGTCGGTGCCCCAGTTACGGCCGCAAAGCACCGCACGGTCGCCGCGGCGAAGCCGGCGCCCGTCGACGACCGACCGGCTCAGGCCATCGAGGCCCGCAAGTTCGTGCCAAATGGGGTGACTCGCCGTACTTTGCGCTGCGGTCATGACGGGCTCGACCAGCAGCACCTGTCGTGTTGCGTCGAGCATGGCCCGGCGATGGGCATCGAGCCGTAGCGCCGCGGCCGCCTCGGGAGAAACGAGAGCGACCCCTGCGGCCGCCAACTCGGCCCGCTCGGCGGTTGTCCACGGCGACGTCGGCACTGCGGATCCAGGATCCCGGAAGCCCCACCAGAGTACCGATCGCGCCTGACTCCAGATCTGTGCGGGGTTGTCGATTACAGTCCAGGGAGCGGCCTCCGCCACGGTGCCGGGCCGTGCAATGCCTTCCGCCATCACGGCATCGATCATCCGGTCCAGTTGCGGTTTGGAAATCAGGTCGAGCCCGGAAGCGGCAATGGTCTCGGCGAGCGCGGAAGCGGCGTTGGCGGCTTCGATGTAGATCGCATTCTCGTCGACCGAAGTGCGGCTGATGGCCCAGTGCTGTACCTTCCGGCAGATTGCGTCGGCGGCCTTTGCCGCCACCCCGGTCTCCCTCGGGTGGCGCTCCGGCTCGAGCCATGCGCGCCAGTTGGTCAGGGTATCCCGTAACTTTCCAGCGCGACGCGGCTCGTCCAGGTCGCTTTCCGCCAGTGTCTCCCACAGCCGCTCCTCGGCCTGATCCCAAGCCGCCCGCCAGCGCGCGCCCCCGGTCCCGGGAAAGTCGCGCAGCACCTCGGCGAACCATCTACCCGTCCGGTGGGGAACCGGAGACCCGCGCATGAGAAGCAGTTCGAGCATACGTTCAGGGTCAAGAGGTTGCCAGGCGGTTTCGAAAGCCAGTGGCAGTATCTGCAAGGCGCCCCGAAAGGGCGATCGCTGGCTGCCGCCCGGCTTCGGCAGTCCCAGCCGATGGCAGGCCGCGTCGAGTATGGTGCCGTCGCCCTGCCGGACGATCACGACATCACCGTTGGCCTGGTGAGAGGCGGCCAGCCATTCCGCTGCGATGTCCGCTGCCACGAGTTCGTCGTCGCAGCGTGCCACGGCGAAACTGCCGTCGCCTTCCAGCGTTCCGGGTTTTCGGTCTGCCAGCAGCGCCTGTACCTTGGCCAGATCGCTGTCCCGTCCCCGGATCGACTGGTTCTTTCGTGCAACCGTCGTCCCGGCCGACGCAAGTGCATCGATCAGGCGGCGCCAGACCAGCGGCAGGCGTTCAGGGCAGTCAACAAGCGTGAGTTCATCGATGGGGCTTGGCGCCCGTATGTTCGCAACCACCGAAAAGGCGCGATCCGGCGTGCCCGCAGCAAGTGGTTCATCGTCCTCCAAGTCAGCCAGTGCGATGCGATTGATCCTGTCGCCGGACCAGGATCCCGATCCGGGAACCCAGCCGCCGGCAATCAGGTCATCCCGCCATCCCAGAAGCAACCGCGCGGTCGCCCAACCGTCAGCGGCAAGGGATCGGGAGAAGAATGCGGCGCCATCGTCGATTGACCGCAACCTGGACAGGTACTGGGCAATCCTCAGGGCCGCGGCCCGGCCCGGACCATTCAGGCCGAGCCGGGTTTCCAGCAGATCGAGCAGCCCCAGGGGGCCGACAACGGCGGCATCCAGAGCATACGGGTGTCCATCGGGAGTTTCCGGCCAGGTTGGCCCGTCGAGGTGCCAGCCGAAGACGATCTTCAAGCCCGCTTTGCCCCTTTATCCGTACGTCTTCGACACAGACTCGCACGCCACCGGGGGCCGTTCAAGGTGCGCCCGGCGGCGGGGTGCAGTTTCATCGGGTCAACGGATCGCCACCGGATTGATCACCGCCTGCACCGCACCCTCGAAGCGCGGCTGGCCGAGCACGAACAGGAATTCCCAGCCCTCGTCCGCGGCGAGCGCCCGGGAATCCATGTTTTCAAGGATGTAGATGCCGTTCCTGGCGAGCAGTTCCACGTGTACCGGAAAGGCGAGGGTGGGGTCTTCATGCGGTATCGCCTCCACGCCCCAGGTGTCGGAGCCCACGGCCACCACGTCCAGCCCGGCCAGGTACTGCGCGCCGCCGAGGCCGAGGCCGGGCTCGCCGCTCATGAACGTTCTCGAGTCGGTATCGGCCAGGCTCTGCCAGCCGGTGTGGAACAGCACGACGTCCCCTTTCCCGATAGTGACTCCCTGCCGATCCGCCTGCGCCCTGATCTCCGCCTCGTTGAAGACGGTTCCGGCCGGCACCGGGTTGGCGCCGAAGTGGCCGGTCATGTCCAGCAGCACGCCGCGGGTGACGATGGGCGGGATCTTCTCGATGGACAGCGCCTTGAGCCCCTTGGCGGTGACGAAATCCGCGGCCTTGTGCCCGTTGTAGTAGACGTGGTCCACCCCCATGTGGCCGAGCCCGTCGAGCTGGCTGCCGATGCCCATCCAGGTATACAGCAGGTCGTCGTTGCCTGTCGCCCGGTTGGCGCCCATGGTGGGCCCGTTGTCCTGGCCGGGCTGGATGACGGTGATCGCATATTGCCGGGGCGGGTAGGCGGGCGTATCCCAGCCGGTGACGACGCCGAGCGGGTACGCCTTGCCGGTCTTGACCAGCCGTGCGGCCTGCACCACCTTCTCCGGCGAGAGGTGATTGACGGCGCCAAGGGTGTCCCCGGCCCCGTGCTCTGAGGGATACCAGTCCTGTGCCCAGGCAACCTGAGCCAGACAGGCCAGAACAATACAAAGTGTGCGCATGGTGATCTCCCGGTTAGCCGCGGCCGAAGAACGGCATCGCGGACGCCATTACGGTAATGAAGGGAACATTGGCGTCGAGGGGCAGGCTGTCCATATAGACGACCGCCTGTGCGACGTTCTCGACATCCATGGTCGGTTCCGGCTTGATCGACCCGTCCGGCTGCGGCATGCCCTCGGACATGCGCGCGGTCATGCGCGTCAGCGCATTGCCGATGTCGATCTGCCCGCAGACTATGTTGTGTTCGCGCCCGTCGAGGGCGATCGAGCGCGTCAGCCCGGTCATCCCATGCTTGGTCGAGGTGTACGGCGCCGAGTGGGGCCTGGGCACGTGAGCGGAAATGGAGCCGTTGTTGATGATGCGGCCGCCTTTCGGATCCTGGCTCTTCATCATGCGGATCGCGTGCTGGGCGCAGAGGAAGGCCCCGGTGAGATTCACGTCCACCACGCGCTGCCACTGCTCCAGTGTGAGGTCCTCCATGGGTATCGGCGGAGTACCCGTACCGGCGTTGTTGAAAAGCAGGTCGAGGCGGCCAAAAGCCCGTGCAGTTTTGTGGAACAGCGCCGTTACAGACTCCGCATCGCTGACGTCGGCCTGCAACGCCCGCACTCGCGGACCGGCGCCCGACTCTTCGGCAACTGCTTCGAGCCGTTCAACACGCCGCCCCGCCAATGTCACCGAATAGCCTTCTCGAAGCAGCGCCAGCGCCGTTTGCCTGCCGATGCCCGACCCGGCGCCCGTGACGATCGCCACCTTGCCCACGAATCGCCCAACCCGTTAACGACCTGACCCGGTACGTTAAGCGGCGACTCAACGTAACTCAAGTGCAGTCGCAACCGCGCGACCACGATGACGTGAGCGCGGCACCCGGCGTCCTCGCCGCGCCCCGGAATCCGCGACGGCAACCGTGCGCCGGCCTCAGGAATCGGCGGCCCCTTACCCGCAGATTCGCGAGATTTGATGCTTTTCGGCGTTTCCCCGTATTCTCCGGGCGCCATGTTCAGCATTCGAACCAGCGCGGCCCTGCGCCCCTTGGCCACGACGGCAATGCCGTTCATCATCGCCGCCTGCACCGCCCCGGAGGCGCCAATGACCGATTCGACACCGCTGCCGGAGCCTCCGACAGCAGCTACCCGGCCCCATGCCAAGACGTATCACGGCATCACCGTCGAAGACCCTTATCACTGGCTGAAAGACCAGAGCTATCCGGAAGTGGACGACCCGGACGTGCTCGCCTACCTCAAAGCGGAGAACAGCTACTTCGAGGCGATGATGGCCCCCCATGCCGATCTGGTGGAAACCCTCTATCAGGAGATCAAGGCTCGCCAGCAGCAGGACGAAGCCGGTGTCCCCGTGCGGGAAGGCGGCTGGTATTACCAGTGGCGCTACGAGGAAGGGGGGCAATACAGCATCTGGTCACGCTGGCCCGCTGACGGCCCCGCCGCGCGCATGGGCCCCACCTCAGAAGCCGCTACGATACTCGATGAGCCCGCGCTGGCCGCCGGGGAGGACTACTTCCAGCTTGGCGCCCTGGCGGTCAGTCACAACGGCGACCTCCTGGCTTACAGTACCGACACCAGCGGCTCCGAACGCTATCGCCTGGTCGTGAAAGACCTCACCACGGGGGAACTGCTCGAGGACGTCATCGAAGATACCATCGGCTCCCCCGCCTGGTCCGTGGACGACTCGGCCTTCCTCTACACCGTTGTCGATGAGAACTGGCGTCCATACCAGGTACGAAGGCACCGGCTCGGCGAACCCGCGGACATGGACAGGGTAGTCTACGAGGAAGAAGATCCCGGCTTCTTTGTCGGCCTGTCCATGAGCGCATCAAAGCGGTTCTTCATCATCCACACCGCCGACCACGTCACTTCCGAAGTGCATCTGCTCCCTGCCAACAATGCCGAAGGTAAGCTGACGACTGTGTCGCCGCGCCGGGCAAACCACGAATACAGCGTCGATCACCAGGGCGACCGGTTCATCGTCCGCACCAACGACCGGCACAAGAACACCCGCCTCGCAGCCGCCCCGGAAGACGCCTTTACAGAAGACGCCTGGGTTTCCCTGCTCGAAGGCGGCGACGACCTTTACATCCGCAGCTTCCACGCTTTCGCCGGCTTCATCGCCGTGGAGGAACGCATCGACGGGCTCGACCAGGTACGCCTGATCGACCGCCAGGGCAGGAGCGCCCATGTCAAGTTTCCCGAATCCGCCTACAGCGCCGGCCTGGGGGAAAACCCCGAGTACGAGACGGACAGGCTGCGGCTGCGCTACACCTCCATGGTGACTCCCCACACGGTGCACGACTATCACCTGGGCAGCGGTGAGCTGGAAATGCGCAAAATGCAGCAGGTTCCGAGCGGTTACGATCGATCGAGCTATGTAACCGAACGATCGACGGCGACCGCACGGGACGGCGCAATGGTGCCGGTTTCGATCGTGCGCCGCAGGGACACGCCGGTGGACGGCACGGCGCCGCTGTATCTCTACGGCTACGGCGCCTACGGCCACGCCATACCCCCCTCGTTCTCGACCACGCGCCTGTCACTCCTCGACCGAGGCTTCATCTCCGCCATCGCCCACATCCGCGGAGGCGACGATCTCGGCTATCACTGGTACGAAGCCGGCAAGCTCGACCGGCGCACCAACACCTTCAACGATTTCGTAGACGTCGCGAGATTCCTTGTTCGGGCCGGCTACACGGCCGCGGGCCGCATCGCCATCTCCGGCGGCAGCGCCGGCGGCGAACTGGTGGGCGCCGCGGTAAACCAGGCGCCGGAACTCTGGGGTGCGGTCGCCGCCCATGTGCCCTTCGTGGATGTGCTCAACACCATGCTCGACACGTCGCTGCCGCTCACGCCCATCGAGTGGCCGGAGTGGGGCAACCCCATCGAGGATGCGGCGGCGTTCCAATTCATCCGTTCCTACTCCCCCTACGATCAACTCAAGCCGGGCGCCTACCCGCCGATGTTGGTGACTGCCGGATTGAACGACCCCCGGGTGACGTACTGGGAGCCTGCCAAGTATGTCGCCAAGCTGCGAACCCTGAAGACCGACAGCAATCCACTGCTACTCAAGACCAACATGGGCGCTGGCCACGGCGGCAAGTCGGGACGCTTCGATGCGCTGCGCGAAGTGGCCGAGGAGTACGCGTTCCTGCTGACCGCCCTTGGCATGGACGAGTGACGGCGCGCAATCGTCGGTTCAGTTTCGCAAGCGATCTTGCAACACCGCCACCGCGGGCAGGGTTTTTCCTTCGACGAATTCGAGGAAGGCGCCGCCTCCGGTCGAGATGTATGAAATGCCGTCGCGTACGCCGTACTTGTCGATGGCCGCAAGCGTATCGCCTCCGCCCGCCACCGAAAAAGCCCCGCTCTCGGCGACCCCCTCCGCCAGCACGCGCGTTCCCTCACCGAACTGATCGTATTCGAAGACGCCGACCGGGCCGTTCCACAGGATCGTGCCGGCGTCCGCCAGCAGCGCCTTCCATCGCCGAGCCGTTTCCGGGCCGATATCCAGGATCATCTCGTCGGCGGCCACCTGGTCGAGGGCGCGAACGATGGCGGTTTCGTTTTCGTCGATGCGCTTGCCGACCATGACGTCCACCGGCAGTGGGATCCTTGCTCGGTCAGCGAGTCCCGCGGCAACGTCAAGCAGGTTCGCCTCCACCAACGACCTGCCCGTCGTGTAGCCGGCCGCGGCGATGAAGGTGTTGGCGATTCCCCCGCCCACAATAACGCCGTCGGCGAGCGACGCGAGCTTGTCGAGTACGGAAAGCTTCGTGGACACCTTCGACCCGCCCACGATCGCCAGCAAGGGCCGTCGCGGATTGTCGAGCGCCCGGCCCAGTGCATCGAGTTCGTTCGCGAGCAGCGGCCCGGCACAGGCGAGGCAAGCGAATCGCGCTACCCCGTGCGTCGAAGCCTGGGCACGGTGCGCGGTGGCGAACGCATCCATGACGAAGATGTCGGCGAGCCCGGCCAGGCGCCTGGACAGCGATTCGTCGTTCGCTTTCTCACCCTCCAGAAAGCGGACGTTCTCAAGTAGTGCGATGCGCGCGTCCGTGGTTTCGGCGGCCTGCAGATCACGCAACAGCGGCACCGCCTCGCCGAGCATTTCCGACAGCCGCTCGGCCACCGGCGAGAGCGAAAACGCCGGATCGAATTCCCCCTCCCGCGGCCGGCCGAGGTGGGATAGCAGAACGACCCGGGCGCCCTGGCCGAGCGCAGCCTTCAGTGTCGGCAGAGCCGCGGCGATCCTGGCATCGTTCGCAACGGCTCCATCAGCGATGGGGACGTTCAGGTCCTCGCGGATCAGCAGGCGCTTGCCCGCGAGATCCAGTTCATCCATGCGCCTGAAAGTCACGCGGGACGATCTGGCCCGCATCCATCACGGACTTCCTGCTGCGGACGCCGATGCACTCGCGACGAGAGTTGGTGACGGATGCGGGCTTGCACAGGTTCAGCGGCCAAGGGTTTCTTCGACGACCGCGACCAGGTTCTCCACCGTCATGCCCAGCTCCGCCATGCCTTCCGCGCCCGGCGCGCTGAGGCCGAACCGGTCGATGCCTAACACCCCGCCGTCCAGGCCGACGAACCGGCGCCAGTAGTCCGGATGACCGGCTTCCACGGCCACCCGGGCGCGCAGGTCCGGCGGGATGACCGAGTCGCGCCAAGCGCGGCTCTGGGCGAGGAAGACATCCGTGCTCGGCATGGACACCACCCGTACGCTCGCGCCTTTCTCCGCCAGGCGCTTCTGCGCCCGCATCGCCAGGTCGACCTCAGACCCGGAGGCGATCAGCACCGCATCCAGCCCGTTGCCCTCCCGGGAGACGATGTACCCACCCCGCCGCACTGACTCCAGCGTAGCCGCGTCCCTTGGCTGGGGAACCGTCTTCTGCCGGGTGAATACCAGTGCCGTGGGGCCGCCGGTGCGCGCTATGGCGTGTTCCCAGGCCACCGCCGACTCCGCCGTGTCGCAGGGCCGCCAGGTGGAGAGGTTCGGGGTGGTGCGCAGGTTGGTGAGCTGTTCGATGGGCTGGTGGGTCGGGCCGTCCTCGCCCAGGGCCACCGAATCGTGCGTGTAGACGTAGATATTGGGAATGCCCATCAGCGCCGAGAGCCGGAGCGCATTGCGCGCGTATTCCATGAAGACCAGGAAGGTGCCCGAGAACGGCCGGAAGCCGCCGTGCAGCAGCATGCCGTTGCACACCGCCGTCATGCCGAACTCGCGCACCCCGAAACTCAGGTAGCGCGCGTCGTCCGCATCGGCCCAGCGGGTATTGTTGGAGCCGGTCAGGTCCGCGGAGCCGCCGAACAGCTCCGGAAGGCGCGGCCCGAGCACGTCGAGGCAGGCCTGGGACGACTGGCGCGTGGCCAGCGGCTTCATCTCCGCCTGGGCCGAGGCCGCCAGGGCGCGGATGGCATCGGCCCAGCCCTCCGGCAGGCGCCCTTGCATGCGCCGCCCGAACTCCGCGGCCAGTTCCGGATGGTCGGCCCCGTAGCTCTCGAACGCCACCTGCCAGTCCGCCTGGGCTTGCTCTCCTTCAGCGACCCGGCTCCAGCTCTCGTAAACCTGCGACGGAATCTCGAACGGTTCGTAACCCCAGTTCAGGGTAAGCCGCGCGGCGTTCACCTCGTCCTCGCCGAGCGCCGCACCGTGCACCACGGCCGTGCCCTGCTTGTTGGGCGCGCCGAATCCGATAACGGTCCTGATGCAGACCAGGGTGGGGCGCCCGTCGCTGTCGACGGCAGCGGCGAGCGCCCGCTCAATCGCGCCGGGGTCGTGGCCATCGACAGCCTCGACAACGCGCCAGCCGTAGCTCCGGAACCGGCCCGGCACATCCTCCGTGAACCAGGCATCGACGGCGCCGTCGATGGAGACGCCGTTGTCGTCGTAGAGGCAGACGAGCTTGCCGAGCTCCAGCGTTCCGGCCAGCGATGCCGCCTCGTGGGAGATGCCTTCCATCAGGCAACCGTCGCCCGCGATCACCCAGGTGCGGTGATTCACGATCTCGTGCCCGGGCCTGTTGAATTCCGCAGCCAGCCGCTTCTCGGCCAGCGCCATGCCGACCGCGTTGGCCATGCCCTGTCCCAGCGGCCCGGTCGTGGTCTCGACCCCCGGGCACTCGCCGAACTCCGGGTGGCCGGCCGTCTTGGAATGGAGTTGCCGGAAGGCCTTGATGTCGTCTATGGAAACATCGTAGCCCGTGAGGTGCAGCACGCTGTAGAGCAGCATGGAGCCGTGGCCGTTGGAAAGCACCACGCGGTCGCGGTCCCACCACCCGGGGTCCCGGGGATTGTGCTTCAGTACCTCCCTCCAGAGGATCTCCGCCACATCGGCAAGGCCCATGGGCGCGCCCGGATGCCCGGAATTCGCCCGCTGCACCGCATCCATGGACAACGCCCGGATGGCGTTGGCGCGATCGGTGCGCGAACTCACGAGTGCACCTGTCGCAACCGGCCCGGCAACGCCCGGACCTGTCTCAAGGGACGGCAACGGCTGAAAACGAATCGGGAATTGACCATGCTGGAAACCGGAACGACGGGGTGAAGCATGGAACGGTATTGTCGCCGCCCGCCCCGGGCATGGCAACGAAAACAATCCAACGGCCCCGCAATGACGGGCGTGCGGGGTTTTGTGTGCGCCGCGCGCGCCGGTTCCGTTAAAATGGCGCGCTTTTTCGCAAACAGCCGAGCGCCCCATGGCCGATTACAGCGTTTTCACGTCCGAGTCCGTCTCGGAAGGTCACCCCGACAAGATGGCAGACCAGATCGCCGACGCCGTTCTCGACGCCATGCTCGCCCAGGACGCCGACTCGAGGGTGGCGTGCGAAGCCCTGCTCAAGGACAGCCTGGTGGTCGTGGCCGGGGAAATCCGCTCCCAGGCGACGGTGGATGTCGAATCGCTGGTGCGTGAGGTGATCGCCGGCATCGGCTATACGGACTTCGACAGCGGCTTCGATGTGCAGCAATGCGAAGTGGTCAACGCGCTCGGCCAGCAGTCCGGCGATATCGCCATGGGCGTCGACCAGACCGAAGACCGCGAACAGGGCGCCGGCGACCAGGGCCTCATGTTCGGCTATGCCTCGAACGAAACCGACGTACTCATGCCGGCGCCCATCGCCTACGCGCACCGGCTGGTCAAGCAGCAGGCCGCCAAACGCAGGAACTCCCTCGGTTTCCTCCGCCCGGACGCCAAGAGCCAGCTCAGCTTCCGCTACGACGGCGAGGGCAGGCCCATGGCCATCGAAGCGGTCGTCCTGTCCACCCAGCATTCTCCGGACGTGAGCCGCGAGACCCTCATCGAGGCGGTCATGGAAGAGATCGTCAAGCCCGTGCTGCCCGCCAACTGGCTGTCGCCGGACACCAGGTACTTCATCAATCCCACCGGCAACTTCGTCATCGGCGGCCCGGTCGGTGACTGCGGCCTCACCGGCCGCAAGATCATCGTCGACACCTACGGTGGCATGGCCCGCCACGGCGGTGGCGCTTTTTCCGGCAAGGACCCGTCCAAGGTCGACCGCTCCGCGGCCTACGCCGGCCGCTACGTCGCCAAGAACATCGTTGCCGCCGGCCTTGCGGAGCGATGCGAGATCCAGATCAGCTACGCCATCGGCGTCGCCGAGCCCACCTCCATCGGCATCAACACCTTCGGCACGGGCAGGCTCGATGACGAGCGCATCGTTCAACTTGTACGTGAACATTTCGATTTGCGGCCCCGGGGGCTGATCGCCATGCTTGACCTGAAGCGGCCGATCTACAAGCAAACCGCGGTGTACGGTCACTTCGGCCGCACCGAAGAGGCGTTCACCTGGGAGCGCACCGACAGGGCGGAGGCGTTGTCCGCCGCCTGACTGGTGCCCCGTCCCGGGAAGCGAGGTTCGCGCCCGTGCGACTCAGTTTCGAGTTCTTTCCGCCCCGCACACCAAAAGGGAGAGCCGGGCTGCTCGGCGTGGCCGACCGCCTGAACCGGTTCCGGCCGGCCTTCTTCTCCGTGACCTACGGCGCCGACGGTTCCACCCGTGAAGGCACCGCGGACACCGTGCATCGCCTGCTCGGCCACGGCATGGCGACAGCCCCGCACCTGTCGATGGGAAGCGACAGCGCGGAGCGCATCGGGGCACTTGTCGACGAGTACCTCCGCGCCGGCGTTCGGCGCATCGTTGCGCTACGCGGCGACCGGCCCTCGGGTATCGGCGGTGCGCGCTTGCCGAGCAACGCCGAAGCCCTGGTGCGGGTTATCCGGTCTCATTGCGGCGATGCGCTGCAACTGGAGGTGGCGGGGTATCCGGAGGTTCACCCGGAAGCCGAATCGCCCGCCGGCGACCTCGAGTTCCTGAAGCGCAAGGTGGATGCGGGCGCCGACGGCATCATCACGCAATACTTCTATCACCCTTACGCGTTTTTCGATTTTCGCCGGCGTGCGGAGGCGGCCGGCATCGGCGTTCCCATCGTGCCCGGCATCATGCCCCTGACCAATTTCACCCGCTTCGTACGGTTCTCCAAAGGCTGCGGCGCCGATGTGCCCCGCTGGCTCTACAAGCGCCTCGAAGCCTACCGGGACGACGAACCGGCATTGCGAGAATTCGGCATCGAGGTGGTCACGAAACTCTGCCAGGACCTGCTGGCCGGCGGGGCGCCTGGCCTGCATTTCTATACACTGAACCGCTGGGGCGCCACGACCCGAATCTGCGAGAACCTCGGGATCGCTGCCGGCCGGGCGCCGGCGCATTCATGATCCGGCGCGTCTTTGTCTCGCCACCCCGCACGCCGTCCGTGGTTCTCGATGCGCGGCAGTCACACCACCTGGTGCGGGTGTTGCGCATTCGAGCCGGCGAAACCGTGGAGATCTTCGACGGCACGGGACGGGTCTGGCGTGCCGTCGTAAAGGCGGCCGAGCCGGGCGCCTGCGCCATCGAGTGCGGTTCGCTGATTCGCGAGGAGGCGCCGCCGCACCCCGAGATTCACCTCGCCCAGGCCCTGCTCGGGAGCGACCCCATGGACCGGCTGCTGCGCCAGGCGACGGAACTGGGCGCCAATCAGTTCTGGCCGCTGACGACCGCCCGCACCCAGGCGCCCCGCAACCGGGCAGAGACACGCCACGATCACTGGCACCGCATCATCGTCGGCGCCTGCGAGCAGAGCCGGCGTGCGTACCTGCCCCGGCTCAACCGTACCCGTCGGTTTTACGATTTCATCGGTTCCGTCGATGCCGAGAATACGCTGTTGCTGCACCCGGAAGCGCAACCGCTGCATCAGCAGCCGCCGGAGAGGCATACAACCATCCTGGTGGGGCCGGAGGGGGGCTGGGAGGATGAAGAACTGACGCGGGCGCAAGACCGGGGCATCAGGGCGTTCTCCCTCGGTACCGGTATTCTGCGTGCGGAAACCGCGCCGCTCGCGGCCATTGCCGCTATTCGTCATTCCTGGGGCTGGCGCTAGTGTCCTGTCCGGTTGATTCGGACTCCAACAGAACTCCGGGATTGAGCAGCGGCACGAAACTGCCGTCATCCAGCAGTGTCGCAAGGGTTACCCCGGCCGCAACCCCCCCACCCAATCCCGCACCCCCGACCACAACATCCTGGCGGTCGCGCACAGCGTCGGCATAGAAGGCGATCCGCCGTTTTCCGCAGCGCAGCAACAGGACGGCCCCATCGGCGGAAACGGCACCGCGGCTACGCGGGCCGCCCAGAAATTCTCCGGGAAACCGGAAATCCCAGGCTTCACCGCAGTACTCGAAAATCCCGCTGTCCGCCATTCGTCGCACGGTTTCGGGCACAACCGGTACACCCTCTTCCACGGCGTGGTCGGAAACGGCATAGCGGTCACTTTCAACCGAGAAGATCCATGCGCGCTCGACACGGATTTTCGAGGGTATCCGCGCGACGAACCTGGCACCGCAGCCGGGGCGGTAGTCGACCGCGATCCGGCCCCCGAGCCGGGCGATGCCGGTACGCGTCGCCGACAGCCCCATGCCTCTGCCACAGGCGGACCCGACCTGCCCAATTGTGGAAAGGCCTGGCGCGAAAACAAACTGGGCGCAATCCGCATCCCCCAGGTCGGCGTCACTGGCGAGAAGACCGCTTGCCCCGGCCAGTTCGCGCACCCGGGCCGCGTCGATGCCCTGGCCGTCATCCTCGACCTCGACCACCAGGCTGCCTTCCCGGAGCGAAATCCGCATGTCGATGCGACCGGTGGCCGCCTTGCCGAGGTTCAGCCGGTGCCCCGCCGACTCAATGCCGTGGCAGACGGCATCGCTCATAACGTGTTCCAGAGCCATCGCCAGGCGCCGGACGACCCCCGCGTCCGATTCCAGGTCAACGTCTTTGACGTGCAATTCCACCGACTTGCCCAGCATCCGCCCGAGCCGCCGGACGCTGACATGGAGCCTTGGCAACATGCGACCGAGAGGGATCACCGCGTCGTGCCCCAGACCTTCGTTCGCGGCAACGCCAATTCCGGCCAGCTCCCTAGCCTGAGCCAACAGACGCCACAATTCCCCTCGCCGAGCGTCCAATTCACCGAGAACGTTTTCGCCGACGGTCAGGCCCGGCAACCGGAACCCCGCCAGCAGGTCTTCGAGTTGGTGGACGAGCCCGCAAATGTCGTAGAAGCCGCAGAGCAGCGCACCGCCTTTCAGGGTGTGCAGGGTCTCCTGCAGGCTCTGCGGGTAAAGCTGATTTCGCGGATCATCGACCCAGGCGCGAGCGTACCGATCCACCGCGCGAAGAAGTTCCTCAGCCTCTTCCAGGAAATCGACCAGCAGTTCCCCATCGACAGCCGTCCCGGACTTTCGGTTGATCGAAATAGCCGCCACCCCACCTTGTCGGCCGAAAAGCCGGCAACCTTTGACCGCAATACCGCCGCGGAGTTCCGGGAGCCCTCACGCCCCAAGCGCGATCTGGTTTGGGCACCCGGTACTTTCACTACTCTTCCGTTCGTTCGCGCATGGGTCCGGCTGACGCCGTGATGGGCGCGAGCGGTTGCCGCGCAGCATCCGTCGGGTTACTTTCAGCAACGCTGCCGGCCGGGTGGATCGACTCATGCCCCGCATCGCCTTCGTCATGGACCCCCTGGAAAGCCTTTCGCTGAAGAAGGACTCCACCCTCGCCATGATTCGCTCGGCACAGGCGCGAGGCTGGGAAGTTTCGTATCTCACCCAGCGGGACCTGCTGTTCCACGACAACCGCGCGCAGATGTTCGCTGGAGCCCTGCGGTTGACGGACCCCTTCGCGAACACGCTCGACCCGGCCGACGCACAGGCTCTGTCCGAAGCCGGGAAAAGCTGGTTCCAGCTCGAAGACAGCCGCCTGGAGCCCGCGGAAAACTTTGATGCCATCCTCATGCGCAAGGATCCCCCGTTCGACATGGAGTACGTCTATGCCACCTATCTGCTCGAGCGGGTGGAGGAAACCGGCGTGCTCGTGGTAAACCGCCCCGGCTCGCTAAGGGACTGCAACGAAAAGCTCTTCGCCACGCGGTTTCCGCAATGTTGCCCGCCGTTGGTGGTGAGCCGCCGCGAGGATGTACTGCGGGACTTCCAGCGCAGGCACGGAAACGTCGTCTTCAAGCGCCTCGACGGCATGGGCGGCACGTCTGTCTTTCGGGTCATGGACGGCGACCCGAACCTCGGCGTGATCCTTGAAACGCTCACCAATGGGGGCCGGGAGCAGATCATGGGGCAGCTTTACCTGCCGGAGATAGCGGACGGTGACAAGCGCATTCTGCTCATCGACGGCGAACCCGTTCCCTACGCGCTCGCCAGGGTGCCGATGGCGGGAGAGACCCGCGGCAACCTGGCTGCGGGGGGCCGGGGCATCGGGCGCGAGCTGACCGAACGCGACCGCTGGATAGCCGCCGAGGTGGGGCCTGAACTGAAACGGCGCGGGCTGACGTTCACCGGCATCGACGTGATCGGCGACTATCTCACGGAGATCAACGTGACCTGCCCAACCTGCATCCGTGAGCTCGATCAGCAGTTCTCCCTCGATATCGCCGGCGAATTGCTCGATGCGATCGAACGCAAACTGGGCTAGTGTCCTGGCATCGCGGGCTGCGGACGGACTGGATTCCCGGCCGGAGTTCCGGCTCGGAATCGCCCTGGCTTTGGCCTGTGCACTGCATGCGGCGGCGATCTGGGGAATCGACCCGCCCGTCCGCGGCAGCGCGTACGGCACGCCGGCGCTGGACATCAGGCTCATCGCCGGCCCCGCGCCGGCATCTTCGGCCGAAATCTCTCCCGAGCAGCAGCAAGGCTCCACCCCGTCCCGCGAAGAGCCTGCCTCCGCCCTTCCGGAAACCGGATCCCGTTCGCTTGACCAAAGCGGCCTTGCCCCCGGCGCGCCGGAGCAGCAAACGGCAGGGCAGACACCTTCGCCGGAATTCTCAACCGGCTCAGCGGCGGGAAACAACACCGTCTCGTATTCGGAATTGGCCAGGGAGATCGCCAACACCCACGCCGCCCGGGAGCAGGCCGACGCTCGCGAACCCGGCGGGACCAGGGCCAGACGCCTCACGGGCAGTTCCGCAAAATCCAACGCCGAGGCGGCCTACCTCGACATGTGGCGGCAGAAGACCGAGCGGATCGGCAGGGCCAACTACCCGCCCGGCGGAATTTCAGGGGAACTGCTGCTGCTCGCCGTCATTCGCCAGGACGGAGCGCTGGAGGAGGTTCGGGTTCTGGAATCCAGCGGTTTCGCTGCACTCGACGAGGCGGCCATGCGCACCGTTCGCCTGGCGGCGCCGTACAGTCACTTCCCAACGGAAATGCGCAAGTCCTACGACCGGCTGGAGATCGTCCGCCGATGGCGGTTCGAGCGCCAGGGGGCATTTCTCCACTAGTACCGGAACCAACCGCCGATTCGGGATCAACGCGTTCGCAAGCGTACGGATGCGAGGCGCGGTTCCGTGCGCGCCCTTCGGGTGCCGCAGGCACGCCGCCGGTTTACTCCCTCGCCGGAAGCTGCCAAGATCGGAAACCGTACGAGCCGGAGCGTCTCGTGGACCTGAAGCACCACTTCCTGATCGCCATGCCCAACCAGGCGGGCACCTACTTCGGCAATACCATCACCTACGTATGCGAGCACAGCGAAGACGGGGCCATGGGCCTCATGATCAACCGTCCCACGTCCATCTCCGTGGGGGAACTGATCGAGCAGTCCGGCCTGTCAGGCTCGCCGGACCTGGCCGGCGTTCCCATCCTGGAAGGAGGGCCCGTATCCAACCAGCAGGGCTTCGTGCTCCATTCGGACGACGGCGACTTTCCCGCATCCATGAGCCTCGGTCACGGCCTGAAGCTGACGACCGCCCGGGAAGTGCTTGAAGCGATCGCCGGCAACCGCGGCCCCTACAACTACCTGGTGGCACTCGGTTATGCGGGATGGGGGCCGCGGCAACTCGAAGGCGAACTCACCGAGAACGCATGGCTCACCTGTCCGGCCAGCATCGAGATCCTGTTCGACGTTCCCTTCGATGAACGCATCGACAAGGCCGCTGCGAGCCTGGGTATCGATATCCGCCTGATGTCGGGCCAGGCCGGGCATGCCTGAAGGGGGCGGTGGCACCGATTCGCCGCCCCCCGTCACGCAGCCCGAATCCGTTCTCGCAATCGACTTCGGCCTGCGGCGCATGGGGCTTGCCGTCGGCCAGTCGATCACGGGCACCGCGAGCCCGATGGATTCCATCGCCGCCAACGACGGGGTGCCGGGCTGGGCGGAACTCGACCGGCTGGTCGCCGACTGGCGCCCTGATTTTCTTGTCGTCGGGCTGCCCATCAACATGGACGGCAGCGAGAGCGAGATGTCCGGCCGCGTCCGGCGCTTCGCCAAGGTTCTGGAAAAACGGTATTCAATGCCGGTCGAACTGACGGACGAACGGTTGACAACCCGCGAAGCGAAACACGCCTTTCCCGGCACCGACGACCACGCCGCGGCCGCACGGCTGATCGCTGAATCCTGGCTCTGCCAGCGACTGCGAAAAGCCCGTTAGCCCAAAAGTTCCTCGCATTTCAGCGTGCCGCACGGGACCTGTGGCAAGGCGCGGCGCCGGGTCAGAAATCGCCCGGCGTTCGCGCCTTCTCACGCGCGGCTTCCCTGCTGACGATGCCGGCCTCCACCAGGCCGAGCAATGCGCCATCGAGGGTCTGCATGCCTACCCCGCGCCCGGTCTGAATCGCTGAAACCATCTGCGCCACCTTGCCTTCCCTGATCAGGTTCCGGATCGCCGGCGTGCAGAGCATGATCTCGTGGGCCGCCACCCGGCCCCCGCCCACGCGCTTGAGCAGCGCCTGGGAGATCACCGCCTGCAGAGACTCCGACAGCACGGCGCGCACAGCCGCTTTCTCCTCCGCGGGGAAGACATCGACGATTCGGTCTACCGTCTTGCCCGCCGACACCGTGTGCAGGGTACCGAACACCAGGTGCCCGGTTTCCGCGGCCGTCAACGCCAGCCGGATCGTCTCGAGGTCGCGCATCTCGCCGATGAGAATCACGTCCGGATCTTCCCTCAGCGCCGCGCGCAGCGCGCCGTTGAAACCACGGGTATCGCGATGCACCTCGCGCTGACTGACCAGGCATCGCTTGCTCGGATGCACGAACTCGATGGGGTCTTCGATGGTGAGAATGTGCCCCGCCCGCCGCTCATTGACGAAGTCGATCATCGCCGCGAGCGTCGTGCTCTTGCCCGACCCGGTCGGGCCCGTGACGACGACCAGCCCCCGGGGCTTGAGGCTGATTTCCTCGAAGACGCCGCCCATGCCCAGCGCTTCCATGGTAGGCACCCTTGAGGGAATGACCCTGAACACCGCGGCGGCGCCCCGGTTCTGCCTGAACGCGTTGACCCGGAAGCGGGCGATTTCCCGTACGTCAAAGGAGAAATCCGTCTCCAGAAACTCATCGTACTCCTCGCGCTGGCGGCCGTTCATGATGCCGCGCAATGCGGTTTCGAGGTCGCCGGAGCCGAAGGGCGGCGCATCCATCCGCCCCAGATCTCCATCGACCCGCAGCATGGGCGGCAGCCCAGCGGAAAGATGCAGGTCGGAGGCGCCCCGGCGAACGCAATGCGCCAGCAGCTCCTCAATTTGCGCCGGTGAACCGGCGGATTGCCTGAAATCCACGACAAGCCTGATCCAGACGTACGCGCCGGCAGCGCCGACCCGGAACCAACCCGGCCCACCGGTTTCGATGGATGCCGGACCCCTGTAGTATTATTCCCGCTCGGCACTCGCCTGGCTTTGGGACATCCGCGCCCATGCATGTGCGACATCGGCTACCTGGCTGGCAGATTCAGTTTGGCTCCAATCTCCGACAATCTCGCGGCCGTCAACGCGCGCATTCACAAGGTGGCCAGATGCTGCGGC
Source organism: Gammaproteobacteria bacterium (assembly GCA_028821125.1). Taxonomy (GTDB): domain Bacteria; phylum Pseudomonadota; class Gammaproteobacteria; order Pseudomonadales; family Azotimanducaceae; genus Azophilus. The sequence continues at coordinate 32,154 of JAPPHD010000141.1, read as the reverse complement.
CGACAGCCGCGAGACATATCGCTCGTCGCCGTTTCCAAGACCATGCCCACCGAGGCCATAGCGCAAGCCTACCGGGCCGGCCAGCGGCATTTCGCCGAGAACTTCGCCCAGGAAGCGGTGGCCAAGATCACCGCTCTGGCCGAGCTGGCAATAACCTGGCATTTCATCGGCGCCGTTCAGTCCAACAAGACCGCATTGCTGGCCCGCCACTTCCACTGGGTGCATACCGTTGCGCGGCTCAAGATTGCCCGGCGGCTGGCCGGCCAGCGTGATCCGGAACGTCCGCTGAACGTCCTGTTGCAGGTGAACATCGACGCCGACCCGGCAAAGTCGGGGGTGGCCCCGGCGGAGGCGGGCGACCTGGTCGCCGCCATGCGCGCGCTGCCGGGGCTGAGGGTACGCGGCCTGATGACGATATTGGAAAAGGCAGGCAATCCCGATTTAAGCTTCGCGCGCATGCGGGAGCTCTTCACATCGTTACAGCCAACTCACGGCAAGGACTGGGACACACTCTCAATGGGAATGACACAGGACATGGACGCGGCCATCGCGCACGGGGCGACGCACCTGCGCATCGGCAGCGCCATTTTCGGTGCCCGCAGGCAGAAGCCCCTGTCTGCAGGGCTGGCGGGTTGATCTTGAGCGCTCGCAACATCGGATTCATCGGCGGCGGCAACATGGCGCAAAGCCTGATTCGCGGCTTCGTCGAAGCGGGGCAGGATGCACAGCGGATGGCGGCCAGCGACCCGGATGCGGGTTGCCGCGCGGCAATCGAGGCCCTGGGCGCCAGGGCTGCCGCCCACAATCAGGAAGTCGTCGACTTTGCCGGCATCCTGGTGCTGGCGGTCAAGCCCCAGGTGCTGGCCGGCGTGCTGGCCGGCCTTTCAATTCCGGGACATGTCCCCGTCGTGTCGATCTGCGCCGGCGTACCCGTCGACGGCATCGCCGCCATGACATCCCCCGGGCAGCCGATCGTGCGCTGCATGCCCAACACGCCCGCCCTGCTTCGCGCCGGCATAACCGCGCTGTACGCGAACGCCAATGTCACGAACGCCGGGAGGGCGGCCGCTGAAGAGATTCTCGGCGCCGTCGGCAAAACGCTCTGGGTCGACGACGAGACCGCCATCGATGCCGTTACCGCGCTGTCCGGCAGCGGTCCCGCCTACTTCTTCTACCTGATGGAGGCGATGACGGAGGCCGGCCAAAGTCTGGGCCTCACGCCGGATACCGCGGCGGCGCTCACCGTCGAAACCGCGTGGGGCGCGGCCCGGATGGCCCGGGAGACGGGAACGGCCCCTGCCGAACTGCGCCGCAGGGTCACCTCTCCCAAGGGCACCACCGAGGCCGCCATCAACGCCTTGAACGAAAACGGCGTGACCGGACATTTCATCGAGGCGCTCGGCCGGGCCCGTCGCCGGTCTCGCGAACTGGGCGAGGAGTTCGCCGGCAAGTGAACGGCGCCGTCCTTTTCGTCATCCGCTTTCTGCTGGAAATCGCCGGCTTTCTGTTCCTGGCCCGGTTCCTGCTGCAGGCCTGCCGGGTCGATTTCTACAATCCAATCTCCCAGGGCATCGTCAAGGTCACCGACCCGGTACTCAAGCCCCTGCGCAGCCTGTTGCCGGGCTATCGGAATTTCGACCTGGCCTCGTTCGCCGCCTGCTGGGTGACCGCCGCCGTCATGATCTATGCCCTGGCCCTGATCGCCGGCCACTATCCCGGCGGCGTGATGGCCATTATCGGCGGCAGCCTGCTGCACGTGCTCCTGCGCATGCTCGATCTCTTCTGGTGGTGCATTCTCATCGTCATCATCGCGAGTTTCATCGCCCCCGGGAGCTTCCATCCTGTAATCGGCCTGCTGCAGCAGATCACCGAACCGCTGCTGCGACCGGCACGGCGGCTCATTCCGCCCCTGGGCGGCCTCGATTTCTCGCCCATTCTCGTGATCCTGGCGCTGGGCGTGGTGCAGCGGGTGCTGCCGACGCTGTTCGGAGCGGTTTTCTGATGTGCCCCAATCCCAACCGCGCGACGGGTTGACATGGGCACACAGGCCCAGAGTTCCGAACCGGTCGGATCGGTCGGCATCGTCGTTCCGGAAACCTTCCGGTTCGAGGAGGCGTTCGCCCTGCAATGCGGGGAGACCCTCGACGGATTCGAACTCGTCTATGAGACCTACGGCGAACTGAACGCCCGGCGCAGCAATGCGGTGCTGATCTGCCACGCCCTTTCCGGCAACCATCACGCCGCCGGCTTTCACGCCGAATCCGACACCAAACCCGGCTGGTGGGACACCTGCATCGGCCCCGGCAAGGCCGTGGATACCGACCGGTTCCACGTGGTCGCGCTGAACAACCTCGGCGGCTGCCACGGCAGCACGGGCCCCGCATCCAGCAATACGGCCACGGGCAAGCCGTTCGGCGCGGACTTCCCCATCGTGACGGCCGAGGACTGGGTGCGCAGCCAGGCGCTCCTTGCGGACCATCTCGGCATCGAGCGTTTCGCGGCGGTCGTGGGCGGCAGCCTCGGCGGCATGCAGGCGATGCAGTGGGCCATAGACTTCCCCGACCGGGTGCGCGCCGCCGTGCTGATCGCCTGCGCGGCCAAGCTCTCGGCGCAGAACATCGCCTTCAACGAGATCGCCCGTCAGGCCATCATGTCCGACCCGGAGTACAAGAGCGGCAACTACCGCTCGACGGACACCAATCCGGATCAGGGCCTCGGCCTTGCCCGCATGATCGGCCACGTCACCTACCTGTCGCACGACGGCATGGGCCAGAAATTCGGCCGGGAGCTGAAGTTCGGCGACATGAGCCGGGCCCGGGACGTGGAATTCCAGGTGGAGAGCTACCTGCGCTATCAGGGCCAGAGCTTTTCCCGGCGCTTCGACGCCAACACCTACCTGCTCATGACCCGGGCGCTCGACTTCTTCGATCCCGCCGCCCGGTTCGACGACGACCTGGTGGCGGCGCTCCGAGAGGCGACGGCCGGCTTCCTGGTGCTGTCGTTCACCAGCGACTGGCGATTCGCCCCGGCACGCTCCAAGGAGATCGTCGACGCCCTGATTGCCGCACGGAAAAACGTGGTGAGCGCCGTGATCGAATCGGAGCACGGGCACGACTCGTTCCTGATGCCCCTGCCGCGCTATGTCGAAGTGTTCCGCACCTACATGAATCGCCTGGCGGACGAGGCGGAAGGCGACGTGGCCCCGGAGACCCCCGGTGCGGCCTGATCTCGAGATCATTGCCGACCTGGTCAACCCCGGCGCCCGGGTGCTCGACCTCGGCTGCGGCGAGGGCGATCTGCTGGCCCACCTCCAGGAACAAAAGCGGGTGAACGGCTACGGGCTGGACGTCGGCGCCGACAACATCACCACGTGCGTGCGCAAGGGCGTCAACGTCATCGAGCAGGACCTGGACGAGGGCCTCGACAATTTCCCCGACGACAGCTTCGACATGGTGGTGATGACGGAAACCCTGCAATCCGTGCGGCTGCCGGGCCGCATGCTGGAGGAGATGCTCCGGATCGGCCAGGAATGCATCGTCACGTTCCCCAATTTCGGGCACTGGCGCAGCCGTCTCTACCTGGCGCTCAAGGGGCGCATGCCCATGGCCAGGCACCTGCCCCACACCTGGTACGAGACGCCCAACATACACCTGTGCACCTTCAAGGACTTCGAGCGCCTGGTGCGCGAGAAGGGCCTGCGCATCATCGAGCGGTTCGTGGTGAGCGCCGACCACTTCAACCGGCCCCTGATGAACCTGTTCCCCAACCTGTTCGGCTCCATCGCCTTCTACCGGCTGGGACGCCCCGGCAGCGGAAACGCATGAAATCCCGCCCTCGTTTCCAAACGATGCGAGCCGGAAATCCGGCACAGATCTCTTTTCGGGCGCTACTGGTCGGGATCGCGCTCCTGCTGTCGACCGTCCCGGCCGTCCATGCCGAGCAGAAAGAGGTTATCGGCGACTTCGAAGCTCACTACGTGGTGTTCCCCAGCACCTTCCTGAATGCCGCGGTAGCCGGTACATACGGAATAACGCGCGCGCGCAACCTGAGCATCGTCAACCTGTCGGTCCTGGACTCGGCCGGAGAGGGCGCCCCGGCCAGAATCGACGGACAGGTGAAGAACCTGCTGGGGCAGCAGAGCCCGCTGAAGTTCCGGGAAATCCGCGAAGACAAGGCCCTCTACTACATCGCCGAAGTGCGCCACGCCGACCGCGAGGTGCTGCGCTTCTCCATCGCCATCACGCCGCCCGGAGAGCGGACCTTCGACCTGTCGTTTCAACAGGAACTCTTCTGGGAGGAATAAGACGGTTCGAAGCGCCTGTTCCGCAATCCGATACGCTATAATAAACCCAATAAAAACAACTAGTTGAGATTTGTACCCTGCGAGTTGGGAACCCGGCGCGCCAAGACGGGGACGTAGAAGGAACAACGCCGAATCCCGGGAAAGAGTTCGTATGCGGCGCTTCCCTTTCGGCGCGTTAAGCTCGTCCGAAAGCCTTGAATACCGCAGAGTGCCTTGCGTACAGCAAAAAAAGTGGCCGTGCGCCGAAAGGGAAGCGCCGTATGCGAACTCGCTGTTGATACTGACGATGTTATGTCAAATAAATTTTTGTTTGAAATCAAATAGTTGAGTTTTGTTCCATGCAAGTCGTGCTCGCAAGCGGCAACGCCGGGAAGCTGAAGGAACTGAGGGCACTCCTGGCGCCGCTCGGAATCGAGCTGGCCGCACAAGGCGAACTGGGCCTGGAAGGCGCGCCCGAGACTGCCTGCACGTTCGTCGAGAACGCCCTCGCCAAGGCCCGCCACGCGAGCGAAGGGGCCGGGCTGCCGGCAATCGCCGACGACTCCGGCCTCGCCGTCAGCGCCCTCAACGGCGCTCCGGGCGTCCACTCCGCACGCTATGCCGGTCCCGCCCGGGACGACGGCGCCAACAACCGCAAGCTCGTTGCGGCATTGGCCGGTATCTCGGACCGCCGCGCCCGATTCTGCTGTGCAATGGTGTATGTCGACGAGCCCGGCGACCCGGTACCCGTGATCGCCATGGGGGAGTGGCAGGGAACGATCGTCGATGAAGCCAGGGGGGAAAACGGCTTTGGCTACGATCCCCACTTTCTGGTGCCGGAACTCGGCCTGACTTCCGGGGAACTGGATCCGAAGCTGAAGAACTCCCTCAGCCATCGCGGACAGGCCGCCCGGACGCTCTTGGCGGCCCTGCGCAGGCGCCATGCGCAGACCGACGAGCCGTAATGAGCCCAGGCCGGATGACGCCCGCTCAGCAAGTGGCACGCGGCCGGCCTGAACGCGCCGGCTGCCCGGTCGGCAACGTCATTGCGCAACCTCCCCGGCTGGGCCTGTACGTCCATTTCCCGTGGTGTGTGAAGAAGTGCCCGTACTGCGATTTCAACTCCCACCCCCTGCACGGAGACCTGCCCGAAAACGCCTACGTTCGCGCGGTGATCTCCGAATTTCACGCTCGCGCGGGCGAGTGGGTCTTCGACGGCGCCCTGCAATTCGACAGCCTGTTTTTCGGGGGAGGCACGCCCAGCCTATTTTCCGCCCGGGCTCTGGAATCGCTCATCGACAGCTTCCGCCCCTGTCTCCGTCCCGGCGCCGAGATCACCATGGAGGCCAACCCCGGCGCAGCGGAAAGGGACGACCTTGCGGCCTGTCGCGCAGCGGGGATCAACCGGCTGTCCGTCGGCGCGCAGTCATTCTCGCCGCAGCACCTGTCCCGGCTCGGGCGCATTCATGGCCCGGATGAAACCCTGTCCTGCATCGAGGCCGCCCGCCGGGGCGGGTTCGACAACATCAACCTGGACATCATGTACGCCCTGCCGGGTCAATCGCCGGAGGAGGCGGTGGCCGACCTCGAAGCCGCCGTGGCATGTTCGCCGGACCACCTGAGCTGGTACCAGCTTACGATCGAACCGAGAACCGAGTTCGCCCGCCGTCCGCCCCGCAACCTGCCCGGGGAGGAGTCGATTGCGGAGACGGAAGGCGAGGGCCGCGCACTGCTCGACCGGGCGGGGTTCGCGCGCTACGAGATTTCCGCCTACGCGCAACCGGGCGCAGCCTGCCTGCACAACCTGGTCTACTGGTCGTTCGGCGACTACGTCGGGCTCGGTGCAGGCGCGCACGGCAAGCAGGGCCCGCCGAGTACCGGTCTTAATCGGCCATCGCAGTACCCGCGCCGCGACCTTGCAGCCAGCACCGAGAAGCCCCGGCCTGTCGCCATCGCGCCTCCGGTTTCGACGGATACCCACCCGCACACGGTGCGCACCCGCAATCCGCGGCAGCCGCGCCTGTACCTGAACGATCCCTGCCGCACCGAAACGGTCCGGGTAGATCCGGCCGAGGTCCCCGGAGAATTCATGATGAACGCCCTGCGCCTGGTCGACGGCGTGGAGCGCAGTCTTTTCGAGACCCGCACCGGCCTGCCCTGGAGCACCGTGGAACCCACCTGGGAAAAGACCACCAGACTCGGCCTGACCGAAAGCGACCGCATCGCGCCAACACCGCTCGGGCTTGAGCACCTGGACACCCTCGTTCAGTACTTCCTCTGATAGTGAAAGTCGCGGATCGCGTGGCCCAGCCGCCGGCCCCGCGCCTCGAAACGGGTTTCCGGGCGCTCGCCCGCGGCGGCTGCCCGTCGCAACGACGGTTCGGCTTCCAGCACCTCCCCGATCCAGTCGGCGTACGGCGCCCAGTCGGTGGCGACGCGCAGGATGCCGCCGGGCGCAAGGCGGTCCGCCACGAGCGCGGCGAATGCCGGACGGATCAGGCGGCGTTTGTGGTGCCGTTTCTTGGGCCAGGGGTCGGGGAACCAGATCCGGGTTTCCGCAACGCTCGCGGAATGGAATCTGGTTTCCAGGAGTTCCTCCGCCTCGCCCCACAGCACCCGCACGTTGGACAGCGCCTCGCGCTCGATTCCCGCAAGCAGGGCGCCGATACCCGGCTCGTAGATTTCGATGCCGACGAGATTCATGTCCGGCGAAGCGAGAGCCCATTCGAGAATCGCCTGGCCCATGCCGAAGCCGATTTCGATGCCGATGGGTGCGGCGCGCGCGAATTCACGGGGCCAGGCCCCCGGTTCGGGATCGACGACGTAACGCTCCGCAAGGGTTGCCAGCGCCCGGCGCTGGCCCCGGGTCATGCGCCCCCGGCGGCGGATGTAGGTGCGCTGGCTCAGGCGGCGATCAGGTCTTCCGGCGCGTAGCCGTCGACGAAGCTCGCCTTGATTTTCTTCATTGCGTTCCGCTCGATCTGGCGGATGCGTTCGGCGGATACCCCGTAGCGTTCGGCCAGTTCAGCGAGCGTTGTCTTGTCTTCGCTCAACCAGCGTGCGGCGATGATCTCGCGGCTCCGGTCGTCCAGCTCGGCAATGGCCGCGTGCAGCGTTTCGCCGGAGGCCTCGGACCAGTCTTCGGCCGCCACCAGCTCCGCGGGATCGGCGCTCGCCAGCCCTTCGCCCTGCAGGTAATGGGCCGGCGCGTTGCTCTCGCCGTCGTCCGTATCGTAGCCGTCGAAGCCGAGATCGGAACCGGCCAGGCGGCTTTCCATGCGCGTCACTTCCTCGACCGGCACGCCGAGTTCGCCGGCGACGGACTCGGATTCCTCTTTCGTGAGCCACGCCAGGCGCTTCTTGGCGCTGCGCAGATTGAAGAAGAGCTTGCGCTGCGCCTTGGTGGTGGCGACCTTGACGATGCGCCAGTTGCGCAGGATGAACTCGTGCATCTCGGCCTTGATCCAGTGCACGGCGAAGGACACCAGGCGTACGCCGACTTCCGGGTTGAAGCGCTTGACGGCCTTCATCAGGCCGACGTTGCCTTCCTGGATGAGATCGGCCTGTGACAGGCCGTATCCCTGGTACGAACGGGCCAGGTGCACGACGAAGCGCAGGTGGCAGAGGACGAGTTCCCGGGCGGCATCGAGGTCTTTCTCGTAATAGAAGCGCTCGGCCAGGGCTTTCTCTTCCTCGGCCGAGAGAATGGGGAACGCGCTGACGGTCTGCACGTAGCTCGCCAGGTCGCGCCCCGGTGACAAACTGTTCATCGACAACAGGTTCGTTGACATATGCCTTCCTGCGATTCAGACCGCTTCGGCAGACCGGGCCGGCCGCGCCCGCCCTTGGGGGACGCCCGGCCGCCGGATTCCGCCCAGCGCTCGACTACTGATTTTAGCACTCTGCATATTGGAGTGCTAACCAGGAAAATCGTTCCGTCATTCCCCTTATCTGGGGCCCCCAGGACAAAAATCAACCCCTTCCGCGACCGCTTGATGTCCCGCGTCTTTCCCCGCAATCAGAGCTCGCGGTGCGGGCGTTTCGGGGAATCACAGGATGTCCAGGCTGGCCCGCCGCTGCCGGACCGCAAGAACCGCACCGATCACCCCGAGCAGGGTACCGGCGCCCAGCAGGATCGCGAGAAAGCGCAGGCTGAACGCCGCGGGCTCGAACTCCACTTCGAAGCTGCCCAGAAGGCCCGCAAGCGGCGCCTCCACCACCGTCAGCCCCACGCTCAGCAGCATCGCCGCCAACACGCCGCCGCCAAGCCCATACAGCATCCCCAGGTACAGAAAAGGCCGCCGTACCTGGCCGTCGCTCGCGCCGACCAGTTTCATGACCTTGAGTTCCTCCAGGCGCCCCTCGATGGCAAGCCGCACCGACGTGGCGGTGACCATGACGGCGCCCAGCGCGAACAACGCCCCGAGAATCGCCCCCAGGCGGCGCGCCACTACCGAGGCGGCCGTCACCCGCTCCAGCCAGGTTCTCTCCACCACGACTTCCGCCGCGCCTGGATGCCGCCGGGCCAGTTCGGCCAGCCTCTCGAGGTCTGCCGGCCCAGCCCCGGCGACCGGCACCACGCGCAGCGATGCCGGCAGCGGATTGACTTCCAGAATACCCAGCGCATCGGCGAGCTGCGCCTGGGCGCCGAACTCCGCCAGGGCTTCTTCCTGCGTGGTCACCTCCACCCGTTCGACGCCAAACTGTTCGCGCAATTCCGCGGCGAGAGTGTCCGGGCCCATTCCCGGTTCGAAGTAGACCGACAGCCCGGGGCGGTGGTCCCACCGGCCGGTAAGCTCCGCAAGGCCGGACTGAACCAGGTACAGCGCCGCCGGCAGCGCCAGGGCGATGCCCACCAGCAGCCAGGCGAGCAGCGTCGTGCCGAACCGGCGCGAAACGTGCCGGAACGAATCGTGCGCTACGCGGACGTGATCGCGCCGCCAGCTCCCCGGCACCGACGCCTTGGGCCAGGGCTCTTTCGGTGCCTTGCTCCCGGCACGCCTGCCGCGCTCAGCCATGATGGGCGCTCCCGGGCGTCGGCCGGATGTCCCGCACGACGGCGCCGTGGGACAGTTCGACGATGCGCTGGTTCAGGCCGCCGATGAGCTGCAGGTCGTGGCTGGCGACGATGACCGTGGCCCCCACCTGGTTGAACTGGCCGAAGAGCGCCATGATGTCCCTGGAAAGATCCGGGTCGAGATTGCCGGTGGGTTCGTCGGCAATCAGCACTCGCGGCCGGATCACCACCGCCCGGGCGATCCCCACCCGCTGCTGCTCGCCGGTGGAAAGCTGCGTGGGCAGCATCGACTCCCGCTCGAGCAGGCCCACCCGGGTGAGCGCCGCCCGCACGCGCCGGCCCACGTCACGTTCGCGCATGCCCGCCACCCGCAGGGGCAGGGCGACGTTTTCGAAAACGGACCGCGCCGTCAGCAGGTGATGGTCCTGAAAGACCGCCCCGAGGCCCCGGCGGTAGAAGGCCAGGCCCCTCGCCTTGAGGCTTCCGAGGTCGACACCGTTCACCGTTATCCGGCCCCTGCTCGGGCGGTCCAGGCAAAGCAGGAGTTTCAGAAACGTGGTCTTGCCCGCGCCGGAGTGGCCGGTGAGAAAGGTCATGGACCCTTCCTCGAACGACAGGGAAACATTGCGCAACGCTTCGAAACCGTTGTCGAAGCGTTTCACGACGCCATGGAATTCAATCTGTCCCATTGCAATGCCCGATGGTTTCCCGCCGCCGTTTCGTCAGTCCGGGGCAAGCAGCGCATCGACGAACGCCGCCGCATCGAAGGGCCGCAGGTCGTCCAGCCCTTCGCCGACGCCAACGAAATACACCGGTATGGTCCTGCCCATGCGGCGCAACTGCTCGGCGATGGCGAAGATCACGCCGGCTCGGGCGCTGCCGTCGAGCTTGGTGATGATGAACCCGGTCACACCCACCGCCGCATCGAACTCCGCCACCTGGGAAAGGGCGTTCTGGCCGCTGCCCCCGTCGAGCACGAGCAGCACTTCATGGGGCGCGGAAACATCGAGCCGCTCGATCACCCGGCGGATCTTTTTCAACTCCTCCATGAGATTGACCCTGGCCTGCAGGCGCCCCGCCGTATCGGCCAGCAGCACATCGAAACCCCGGGCGCGCGCGGCCTGCACGGCATCGTAGACCACCGACGCGCTGTCCGCCCCCTGACCCTGCGCGATGATAGCGGCGCCGTTGCGCTCGCCCCAGGCCTGAAGCTGCTGCACCGCCGCCGCGCGGAACGTATCGCCCGCCGCCAGCACCACCGACCGCCCGTCCGCCTGCAGGCGGCTGGCCATCTTGCCGATAGTGGTTGTCTTGCCCGCGCCGTTGACGCCCACGAACAGCAGGACACAGGGGCGGGACGATCCGATCTCGAACGGTTGCTGCAAGGGGGTGAGCCATTCTTTCAGGAGCTCTCCGAGGGCCCGGTGAAGCGCGGCCGTGTCGTTCAGTTCCCTGCGCTTCACCCGGGCCGAGAGGGCTTCGACGATACGCTGCGTGGCATCCACGCCCACGTCCGTCAGCAGCAGCGCCGTTTCCAGCTCTTCGAGAACGCCCCGGTCGATCCGCCGCTCGCCGAGCAGGAGGTTGCCGACACCTTCGGCCAGGCGGCCGCGGGTCTTGCTCAGGCCCTGTTTGAGCCGCCGCCAGAACGGCCCCTCGTTTTTCAGCGCGGATTCGCTCAACATGGCTCTCCGGTGCTGGTCCGGCGGCTGGAATTTCTCACGGGCAAGACGATCGTTCGCATGTCAAGAAACGAAGTGCGCATTATCGGCGGTCTGTGGAAAGGGCGAAAGCTGAAGGTGCCCGCCGGCGCCGCGGTGCGCCCGTCGCTCGGCCGGGTGCGGGAGACGCTGTTCAACTGGCTGGCCGGCGAGGTGGTGGGCAGCGACTGCCTCGACCTCTTCGCCGGCAGCGGCGCGCTCGGCTTCGAGGCGCTGTCCCGGGGGGCGCGCAGCGTTGTGCTGGTCGACAACAACCGCAACACGGCGGCGGTGTTGAGGAAGAACGCGCAGCGGCTCGGAGCCGCCAACTGCACCGTACGGCGCCAGTCCGCCCTGGCGTTCCTGAAGCTTGCGGCCGGTGCGAGATCCGCCACAGGCACGCGCAACCGGGGGGGACTCGCCAGCTCCGGGACCGACACCGGAGCACCGGCCGGCGAGTCGCGGATGACGGCGCCGCGGGCAGACGACGGGGTCGGCGAAGCCGTCTTGCGATGGGACATCGTCTTCCTCGACCCGCCTTTCTCGTCCAACCTGCTCCCCGCGGCCCTGGAGGCAATACAGGGCGGCAACGCGCTCAACCCCGGCGCCCGGATCTACTTTGAACTCGAGCGCCGTTCCGCTTTCGACGCGCACGGCTTCACGATCCTGAAAGAGGGCGCCGCGGGCGACACCCGGTTCGGGCTCCTTGCCTCGCCCTGAGGCTGCCGTTACCATCGCGGCCCTCCCTGAAGGAGGGGCATGCCTGCAATGTCAGTGGTCGTCTACCCCGGCTCGTTCAACCCCATTACCAACGGGCACACCGATCTGGTCAAGCGCGCCCTCAACCTGTTCGACCACGTGGTGCTGGCCATCGGCACCTCCGCCCAGAAGGATCCGAAGACCGACCTGAAAGACCGCATCGATCTCTGCGAGACGGTACTCGCGGAATTCGGCGACCGGGTGTCCGTCGAAGGATTCAACAACCTCCTCGTCGACTACGTGCGCAGCAAGAACACCACCTTCATCCTGCGGGGCCTGCGCACGGTGACGGACTTCGACTACGAGTTCCAGATGGCGGAGATGAACCAGTCGCTGGACCCGGAGATCGAATACGTCTTCCTGCCCACCTCCAAGGAGTGCTCCTTCATCTCATCGACACTGGTGCGCGAAATCGCCGAACTCGGCGGCGACATCAGCGAATTCGTGCATCCCGCGGTGAGCGGCGCGCTCGCGAGTACTTGATTCATCGCTGACAGTTGCGGCAGAACACGGTGCTGCGGCCGCCGATGCGGCGGTTTACGAGGGTGCAGCCGCAGCGCCTGCACGGTTCTCCGCCCCGATCGTAGACATTGAGCCGCTGTTTGAAGTAGCCGGGCCGGCCGTCGCTGCTGACGAAGTCGCGCAGAGTGGTTCCCCCCTCTTTCAATGACTGAAGCAGCACTTCCTTGATCGACGCCGCGAGCGCGTCGAAGGCCCGTCGGGTAATGCGCCCGGCAGCGATCGTCGGCCGGATGCCGGCCAGGAACAGCGATTCCACCGCGTAGATGTTGCCCACGCCCACGACGATGCGGCTGTCCATGATGAAACTCTTCACCGCCACCTTGCGGCCCCTGGCCCGTTCCTTCAGGTAGGCGCCCGTCAGTTCGCTCGTCAACGGTTCCACGCCCAGGTGCGCGAGCAGCCGATGCTCCGGTGCGTCGTGCGCCCACCAGAGCACGCTGCCGAACCGGCGCGGGTCGTTGAAGCGCACGGTTTGCCCGCCCGAGAAGTTCAGGTCGACATGATCGTGCTTGCCCGGCACGGCCCCCGGCGGCGCCAGGCGCAGGCTGCCGGACATGCCGAGGTGCAGGATCAGCGTGTCGTGCGGGAACTCGAACAGCAGGTACTTGGCGCGCCGCGAGAGGGCGACCAGCGTCTTGCCCTGCAGTTGGGAAGGAATTTCAACGGGCCAGCGCAACGCGGGATTGCGCACGGCCCAGGAACGGAGGGTGCGGCCGACGATGCGGCCTTCCAGCCCGCGCCGGGTGGTCTCGACTTCCGGCAGCTCGGGCATCTAGTGTCCTGTCCCATCAGTTTCTGCTGTTTCAGCGCGCCGCACGGGGTCTGTGGCAAGGCGCGGCCCGCCGGGAATGGTCCGCCTCATTGCCAAG
>JAPPHD010000141.1:0-18995 GCA_028821125.1 Gammaproteobacteria bacterium | reverse complement strand
GGGGTGGGCCCGCGGGGCGCCCCGGGTTTTTGGCGCCCTTTTTTCCCCTGGGTCCCACCCCCCCCCCGCCCCCGGGGGGCCCGGCGCCCTTCGGGAGCTCGCTGTGCGCACCACTGCAGCGTTGTGGCCCTTGCCAATATGCTCATATTGGCTGCGGACCACGCCTTGCATTGGCGCGCACAGCGAACTCTGAAACAGCAGAAACTGATGGGACAGGACACTTGTCCCGGGTTACTTGATCTTGGCTTCCTTGTACAGCACGTGCTTGCGCACCACCGGATCGAATTTCCTGAACTCGAGCTTGTCTGGCGTGCGCCGCTTGTTCTTGTCGGTCGTGTAGAAGTGGCCGGTGCCGGCGGTGGAGACGAGCTTGATCTTGTCGCGCATGGGATTCTCCGTCTCGTTACGTCGAATTACGTCGCATCATTATAGAGGCGCCATATAGAGGCGCCATAGAGGCGCCGCTCAGACCTTCCCGCCGCGTGCCCGGATGTCGGCAAGCACCGAGTCGATGCCGAGCTTGTCGATGATGCGCATGCCCTTGGAGGAGACGCGCAGGCGCACGTAGCGGTTCTCGCTCTCCACCCAGAAGCGGTGGTAGTGCAGGTTCGGCGAGAACCGGCGCCGCGTCTTGTTGTGCGCATGGCTCACGTTGTTGCCGACCATCGGCCGCTTGCCGGTTACCTGGCAGACTCGAGACATCTGGGCACCCCGAAAATGAGCGCGGGTTTATACCAGAGGGGACCTGATGCGTCCAGCCGACCGCCGATTTCCCGGCGAGGCGCCAGGGGGGAGAGCCGCCCGAAAAGAACGCCCCTGCACAGGCCCGAGTTCCTGCCATTAGAATAGACGCGCAAATTCATGAGCGTACGCCAACCGCCAGCCGCTTCGTTGCAGCACGGCGACGCATTCGCCCCAGGAGGATTCATGAGTTCCACCGAACAGACGGACCAGGCCGTCGGCGCACGGAGTTTTCCCAAGATAACCGAAGCCGGGATGGATGCGCTGCGTCGACGCATCGGCGTGAAGATCACCGATTCGGTCGAGCCCTGGTGCTACGAGGCGACGCGGGACAACATCCGGCACTACGCCCACGGCATCGGCGACGACAACCCGCTCTGGTGCGATCCGGAATACGCGGGGACTACCAGGTACGGAGACGTCATTGCCCCGCCATCTTTCCTGTTCGCCTGCGACCGGTTCATCAGCGGCTACTGCGGCGGGCTGCCCGGCGTGCACGCGATGTGGGCCGGCGCCGACTGGCAGTGGCACCAACCGATCCGGCGCAACGTGGCCGTGCGCACCGAGTCCTGGCTGAAGGACCTGTTCGAGCACCAGACCCGCTTCGCCGGCCGCACCGTCCAGCAGATCTATCATGTCGACTTCTACGACGAGGGCAGCGGAGACCTGCTCGCCGATGCCGATAGCTGGGTGTTTCGCACCGAACGCGACACGGCCCGGGAAGAAGGCAGCAAATACACCGACGAACGCGAACGCGGCCGCCGGGTGTATGAGGACGAAGAGATCCAGGCCGTCTACGACAAGTACCGGAACGAAACCGTGCGCGGCGCGGAACCGCGTTATTTCGAGGACGTCGAGATCGGCGAAGCGTTGCCGCCGATCGTGAAGGGCCCCATGACGGTGACCGGCTTCATCGCCTTCGCCCAGGGATGGGGCGGCCTCTACATCCGTGCGAACAGGCTGCAATGGAAGCTGATCCACAAGCACCCCGGAACCGGGATAAAGAACCGCTACGGCATTCCGGACTGCCCCGAACGAGTCCACTGGGAGGACGACTTCGCGCTGGAAGTCGGCGCGCCCGCCGCCTACGACTACGGCCCGGAACGCACCTCCTGGATGATCCACCACCTGACCGACTGGGCCGGCGACGACGGGTTCGTGCGGGCATCGAAAACACAGATCCGCCGCCACAATCCGGTGGGCGACATCCTGCACATAGCGGGCGAGGTTACCGGAAAGGACATCGTCGACGGCGAAGGCATCGTCGAGATTTCGCAGCGGGCGGAGAACCAGGACGGCGAGCTGTCGGTCATCGGGGCGGCGAAAGTACGGCTGCCTTTCCGTTCAATGTAGCGCTCGCCAGCCAGAGCAAACAGCAGGAGTCACAACCATGAAAACTTCCACAGTCTCGAGCATCGCGCTCATCTTTCTGCTGTCGGGCTGCGGACCAGGCAACGCGCCCGAATCCGACGCAGCCGACAGCGCCAGTGTCGAACCGAGTGCCGAAGTCGAACCGGCAGGCGAGGCGCTCTGCGTCGACATGGGCCCACAAGCGCCGCGCGACATCGGCAATCCGTCCGGCGCTAACGCCGACGCGTTCCCGTTGGCGCCGCCTTCCGGTGAGATGAACCTGTGCAACCTGCACACCCATACCAATGCCGAACACAAGGGGCCAGGGTTCAATCTCTTCGTCAGCAACGCCGATGACGGCGGATTCGCCTGCAACGAGACTCCGGCTCTCAGCCCCGCCGAACTCGCCCCGGCGCCGGGCGCCTTCCAAGGCGTCAAGCCCGGCGACACCCTCGAAGTCCACTGGGTGCACACCTCCTGCGACGCCACCCCGGGCGAAGGGCTCGGCGCCTGTGTTCCGGATTCCTGCGCCGATCCCCTGCTGCGCGTGGAAGCCCAGGTGTTTCTCGTCGTCAACGATGGGGACGCTTCGGATTTCAACACCATGGCGTACGGCGGCAACCGGGTCGACGGCCGGCATCAGGCGAAGTCGATCCCGTCGACGACCGGCCAGCCCGTGCTGTACCGGGGCTCGACCACCGGTCCGTCCTACGATCAAAGCAACTGTTCGAAGGCCAGGGTGACCTGGAACGTGCGGCCCCAGTGCTCGAAGCTCGACATCAACTCGCTGCACCGCTGGGCGGAGCAGGGAAACGCATTCAACGAGTCAGGCTCGCACGGCGTACGCCAGTTGGTCACCGCACCGGAGCTGCTGGCGTCGATCGAAAAGCCCGGCGACCGCTAACGCTTCCAGGTTACGCAGGAAACCAGGCACGGTCGCGGCGTCCGGGCCATTCGTCTTTTTTTGAACAGTAACTGTGAAACTGTGAGATGAGAAACATCACCGTCTCCGTCGACGACGAGACCTATCGTCTGTCTCGTGAGAAGGCTGCCGAAATCGGAACGTCCGTATCGGCCCTGGTGCGCGCCTATCTGGTGGCGCTTGTGCAAGGTGAGGACGCCAAATCCCGATTCGTCCAGTTGCGCAGGCTTCAGGATGAAACACTGGCCGCCATTGACGCCCGCGCCGCCGGGCTATTCGCCGAGGACAAGCTGACCCGCGACGCGCTGCACGAACGATAGCGCGATTCGTCCACACCAACGTTCTGCTCTGTGCGACAAGCATCGCGCCGGAAAAGTAACCGACGCGGCGGTCTGCTCCATCTCCGTGCCGAACGATCAGGCGATACCGAGATACTTGTGCGACTGAATCGATAACCGCCATTGGGGATGTCCCTGGCAGTACGAGATCGCCTCTGCGGTGTTTTCCCTGAGCCTGGGCCCGTCCATGGGCTGGATGAAATGGTGCTGGAAATCCAGGGCCGACAACGCCTCATAGTCGATGGAAGGTTGCGGGAACACAACTTTCAGTTCGTTCCCCTTCACCACCTTGAGTTCCGTGCCGGCCTTGGGGCTGACGCAGACCCAATCGATTGCTTCCGGAATAGCCAGGGTGCCATTGGTCTCCATCGCGACTTCGAATGCATGCGAATGAAGCGCGGCAATCAGCACTTCGTCGAGTTGCAGGGCCGGCTCGCCCCCGGTGAATACGACGAATCGATGCCCTCTGTCGCTGGCCCGTCTTTCCCAGCAATCGACGATTCGGCCGGCGAGAGACCCGGCATCCGCAAACTTGCCCCCGCCGGGCCCGTCGGTGCCCACAAAGTCCGTATCACAGAACCGGCAGACCGCGCTCGTCCGATCCCGTTCCAGCCCGCTCCAGAGATTGCAGCCGCTGAACCGGCAGAACACCGCCGCCCTGCCTGACTGGGCCCCTTCACCCTGCAGCGTCGAATAGATTTCCTTGACCGAATAGGTCACTTGCACCACCAGCCTGGAACGGATTCGTGCCTCATCGTCTCAAGACGCCGGTTTTCGACGAAAGGCCAGGTAACCATCCCGCCTCAACTCACACGCCGGACAGGAACCGCATCCCCATCCCCATTCGTTTTTCGTCGTTCGATCGCCCAGGTAACAGGTATGGGTTTCCCATCGAACGAGGTCAACCAGCCGGTCGCCCCCCAGGTTTTCCGCAAGCGCCCAGGTATCCGCCTTGTTCTTCCACATCAAGGGGGTTTCAATCTCGAACCGGCTGTCCATGCCGGCATTGAGTGCCGCCTGCAGGCTCCTGATCGATTCGTCCCGGCAATCCGGATACCCCGAATAGTCAGTTTCGCACATGCCGCCGACGATGTGCCGGATTCCCAACTTGTATGCAAGCGCGGCCGCCACCGTCAGGAACATCAGGTTTCGTCCGGGTACGAAGGTATTCGGCAGGCCTGACCCGGCCGCCTCGATCGGCCGGTCGGAGGTCAGGGCGGATTCTCCCAGACCTTGAAGGAAATCCAGCGCTACCAGGCGATCGGCTTCGAGCGCTCCGTTCCACTCGGCGATAACCGGAAGCCGCTCCCGTATCCTGGCACGGCACTCCAGTTCGACTGCATTGCGCTGCCCATAGTCGAACCCAATGGTGTAAGCGGCCTGATATCGATTCAATGCCCAAGCGAGGCAAATTGTGGAATCCTGTCCTCCGGAAAACAGTACCAGGGCTTTGCGCGACGAGAGATGGCTCACACTAAAAGAGTTCGACCAACTTTTCTTTAATGCATTGGACTAGGCTCGAAGGGCTTTACGTGCGATGCCGTTTCTCCTTCATAGGCATACTCGACGTTGAGAGCAAGATACTTGGTCCACATCCGCCACACCTGATTCCACCTATCATCACCTGATGTTGCCTCTTTAACCGGCAATCCCAAATCCAAGGCCTCCTGAGTAGATATGGCTGCACCGTGACTTTGAGAATCATCCAACAGTGGTCCCCTTAACTTCTTTGCCATCCGGTCAACATCACTTGCAGACCGACTCGCAACACATGCCAAAGCTTCTCTCAATTGACCATCTGTCCGCATCAGAGCGTCGCGCGCTTGCTGAACCATCAGAGCCGTTATATCGCCCAATAGTGATGCGTGAAGCGCATAGGTGTCCGGGCTTTCCTGGACACGGCGTTCAGCTTCCTCAACGGCGGCAATGATCGCTTTGCCTGCCGCCAGCGACCCGGATAGCAGAAACTGAGGATCAATGGGGCCAAGATCACTCGTAGGACCCATATAGATGCAATCTGCACCGAGCGCGAACAACGTTCCGGCGCTCTTTGCCTGGTCCGGTACTATCACAGTTAGCTTATTGCACCTGAATTGCGCCTGTCGTATCAGGCGCAGCGCCGTTTCACCATCACCACCTTGCGTGGAAAATATTATGTGAAGATCCTGATTCGGAACGGCATCGTACAAAACCTCTTCGAGCAGCGTAACGCTTCGCGAAAACAGTGTATCGATCATTACGACCAGACGGCAGTCGTACGTGTTCTGATATTCGCGAATAAGGTGTTGGCGCTCATACCGCAACGAGTTCTGAGCCTCGAACAACGGACTTCGAGATGGCATTTCGGTTACGACCGCTGACGAGGAGTTTCAGTTCAAAGGCTTTGTCGAACGGACAACGTCGGAGCTTTCCCCTCTCTCGCTTTCCTGCCCTCTTCGTGAGCTTGCTTTGCCCTTTCGATACGAGCACTCCAGTCCGCATCGTAGCGCGTGAGTGATGCGGGCGGTCTGATCGCAGGAGCCTCGGGCGACAAGACTTCCGATTTCACAACTTTGGGATCACGCGCTGACATAGCACAGCTCCTAAACTATCGGCGCTTCCGCCATCGGACGTGGACTCTACCGTCGTCATCGCCGCGGGAAGTCGCGAACACCTTCAGCGATTGTGAGCCCAGTGTCAATCGGTTCAACTCCTCGCTGGCTTTCCGACAATGAGTCCTCGGATTAGTTCCTGCGCTCAATGTGCATCTTGTTTCGATTCGAGGAAACAATGAAAACCGGTCGGTCGTACAGTCCACTACATCAGGCCCCGCTCCGCCATCGACACGGTCCTCTCCGCCCCGACAACCAGGTGGTCCAGCACCCGAACATCCAGTTCGCTCAGGATGCTCACCAACCGCTCCGTCAGCTCGATATCCGCCACCGACGGCTCGGCAATTCCTGAAGGGTGGTTGTGCGCGAAGATCACGGCCGCCGCGTTGCAATGCAGCGCCCGTTTCACGATTTCCCGGGGGTACACGTTTGCCCGGTCCACCGAGCCGAGAAACAGTTTTTCGAACTTGAGGAGCCGATGCCGGGTATCCAGGAAGAGGCAGGCGAACACTTCCCGCTCCAGGCCCCCGAATTCCGCGGTAAGGAAGAGTACCGCGTCCTGCGACCCCGCAAACGCCCGACCGTGGACCAGCCCGCAGGCCGCATACCGGGCGGTGATCGGCAGAACGGCCTTGAGGCTCGCCACCTTCGTCGGGCCAAGCCCCTCGTTGCCGAGCAGTGTGCGGGGTGGCGCATCGATCACGCCCCGTATGGAACCGTATTGCGACAACAGCCGATTTCCGAGCGCCAGCGCGCTGTAGTCGCGTGTGCCCGTACGCAACAGCACCGCCAGCAACTCGGCATTGCTGAGGCGCTCATGCTCGGCTGCCAGCAGGCGCTCGCGCGGCCGCTCCGCGAGTGGCCAGTCCCTGACGGAATTCCGGCTCACGCCGTCATCGCCGATGGTCCAACCGGGTTATTCAACGGTATTTCCCCGCCGCTGCGAGCCTGACTTGGACATAAAACGCGCCCTTGATACGGCGGACGCTGCTTCCACAGCGCGACTTCCGGCCTCGAGCCGGATATTCGGGTCACCGTCCATTGCTGCTACCATAAACCCATGGACCTTTCCGGAAAGAACATTTTGCTGGGGATCACGGGCGGAATCGCTGCGTATAAGACCCCAATTCTTGTAAGACTTTTGCGCCAGGCGGACGCAGAGGTTCAGGTCGTGCTGACGCGCGGCGCCCGGGAGTTCATCACGCCCACCACCTTGCAGGCGGTTTCCGGGCGCCCCGTACGCGACGACCTGTGGGACGAGGAAGCCGAGGCGGCAATGGGCCACATCGAACTGGCCCGCTGGGCCGACCTGGTGGTGGTGGCGCCGGCCACGGCGCATTTCATGGCGACGCTGGCCCAGGGCCTCGCCCCCGACCTGCTCTCGACCCTCTGCCTGGCAACGGAGGCGCAGACCGTCGTGGCGCCGGCCATGAATCAGGCCATGTGGCGGTCCCCAGCCACACAACGCAATGTCGACATCCTGGCGCGCGACGGGCGGCTGCTCGTCGGTCCGGCGGAAGGGGAGCAGGCCTGCGGCGATACCGGGCCCGGGCGCATGGTCGAACCCGAAGACCTGTTCGAAGTCATTCGCCAGTGTTTCGCGGCGCGCTGCCTGGACGGTCTGAGCGTGCTGGTGACCGCCGGGCCCACCGAGGAAGCCATCGATCCCGTGCGCCACATCACCAACCGCAGTTCCGGCAAGCAGGGCTATGCCATGGCCGCGGCCGCCGCGGCCGCCGGCGCCGAGGTCACGCTGGTTTCCGGGCCCTGCATTCTCCCGCCGCCGCCGGGCGTGGATGTCATCGGCGTCACCAGCGCACAGGACATGTACGATGCGGTGCACGCCCGCATCGCGGCGCAGGACCTCTTCATTGGCGTGGCGGCGGTGGCCGACTTCCGTCCCGCTCAATCGACCGGGCAGAAGATCAAGAAGGAATCCGTGGGCACGCGGTTCGAGATGGCGTTCGAGGAGAACCCGGACATCATCGCCTCCGTCGCCTTATTGCCGGAGCGGCCGCTGGTGATCGGCTTTGCCGCGGAGACACAGAAGGTGCTCGAACACGCACGGGAAAAGCGCCGCAGGAAGGGCCTCGACGCCATCGTCGTCAATGACGTCTCGCGCCAGGGCATCGGTTTCAACAGCGACAGCAACGCCGCCACCCTCATCTGGGCGGACGGCGAACTGGCGCTTCCCTATCAGAGCAAGCAGTCCCTGGCGCAGGGGCTGATTCGCCACATCGCCGACATTTTCACCGCCCGGCTGGCGGGCGCGGGCCAGGAGTCGAGGGCAAGTTGAAAGATGCAACTCGATCCCACCATCTTCCGCGCCTACGACATCCGCGGCATCGTCGGCCGTAATCTTACCGAAGACATCGTTCGGGTCATCGGCAGGGCTTATGCCGCCGAAGCCAGGGACAGCGGCCAGTCCCGGGTCGCCGTCGGCTGTGACGGCCGTCACTCGAGCCCGGGCCTGAAGGAGGCGCTCGCAAACGGCCTCACCGCCGGGGGCCTCGATGTCATCGACATCGGCCAGGTGCCGACGCCGCTCCTGTACTTCGCCACGCACGAGCTGGACACAGGCGCCGGCGTCATGATCACCGGCAGCCACAACCCCTCGGAGTACAACGGCCTGAAGATGATGCTCGGCGGCAGGGCGCTTGCCGGGAACGCCATCGCCAAGCTGAAGACGCGCATCGACGAGGGCGCCTTGAGCCGGGGCGAAGGCAGCCAGAGCAAGACGGAAATCACCCGCCGCTACATTGACCGCATTCTTGCCGATGTGGAGGTAGCCCACCCTTTGAAGTTGGTGGTCGACTGCGGCAACGGCGTGGCTGGCAGCATCGCACCGCAACTGCTTCGCGAACTGGGCTGCGAGGTGATCGAGCTCTACTGCGACATCGACGGCGATTTCCCCAATCACCACCCCGACCCGGCCGACCCGGCCAACCTGGTCGACCTGCTCGCCGCCGTGCGGTCGCAAGGCGCCGACTGCGGCCTCGCCTTCGACGGCGACGGCGACCGCATCGGCCTCGTCACCCGCGGCGGGCGAATCGTCTGGCCCGATGTACTGATGATGCTGCTCGCCCAGGACATCCTGGCGCGCAACCCGGGGGCCGGCATCGTCTACGACGTCAAGTGCAGCCACCGCCTCGGCGCCCTGGTGCGCCGGCTCGGCGGCGAGCCCATCATGAGCCGCACCGGCCACTCCCACATCAAGGCCAGGCTGCGAGAGACCGGCGCCCTGCTCGGCGGCGAGTTCAGCGGCCACATCTGCTTCAGCGAGCGCTGGTACGGCTTCGACGACGCGCTCTACTCCGCGGCACGCCTGCTGGAGATTCTCGGCGCCCGGGAGGCGCACAACGGCAGCATCGACGCGATGTTCGACCGGTTTCCGGAAACCAGTTCCACACCCGAACTGAAAATCGGAACCACCGAGACCCGCAAGTTCGAGATCGTCGAGGCGCTCGCCCGCCGGGCCGACTTCGGCGACGGCGCACTTACGGATATAGACGGCCTGCGAGTGGACTATGCCGACGGCTGGGGCCTGATCCGCGCCTCCAACACCAGCCCCATGCTGACGCTCCGTTTCGAGGCCGACGGCGAGCCGGCGCTGGAGAGGATCCAGCAGACCTTCCAGGCGCAACTCCACGCCGTGGACCCGTCGCTCAGTTTCCGGTGACCGGCCATGCCCGTTTCTGAAAACCAGGCCAAGAACGTCGCCTCCGTCCTGACCGAGGCGCTGCCGTACATCCGCGAGTTCCAGGGATGGACCATCGTCATCAAGTACGGCGGCAACGCCATGGTGGACGAGCACCTGAAGACCACCTTCGCCCGGGATGTGGCGCTCATGAAGCTGGTCGGCATGAACCCGGTGGTCGTGCACGGCGGCGGCCCGCAGATCGGTGCACTTCTTGAGAAGCTCAACATCCCCACCCGCTTCGTCGACGGCATGCGGGTGACCGACGCCGCCACCATGGACGTGGTGGAAATGGTGCTCGGCGGACGGGTCAACCAGGAAATCGTCTCCCAACTGAACCGGCAGGGTGGCCGCGCCGTAGGCATCACCGGCAAGGACGGCAGCCTCATCGAAGCCACCAAGCTCAAGCTGTCCCGCGCCGACCCCAAACCCTCCGAGATCATTGACATCGGCCATGTCGGCGAGGTGCGCAACGTGAACGCCCGCGTGCTCGACACGCTCACCCACTCCGGCTTCATCCCCGTAATCGCGCCCATCGGCGTCGGCCCCGAAGGCGAGTCCTACAACATCAATGCCGACCTGGTGGCCGACGCCATCGCCAGGGCGCTCAACGCCAAGAAATTCGTGCTACTGACGAACACGGCCGGAATTCTGGACAACGGCGAGACGCTGGCCAGTCTGACGGCCACCGAGGCTCAGTCACTGATCGAGAGAGGCGCCATCAGCGGCGGCATGCTGCCCAAGGTGCAATGTGCGCTGAACGCCGTAGCCGGCGGCGTGGAGAGCGTACAGATCATCGACGGCACGGTGCCGCATGCGCTGTTGCTGGAGATCTTCACCAACGCCGGCGTCGGCACCAAGATCACCTCCTGACGCGCCATGGCCGCCGTCATGAATCCAGTACGCAGTAGCGGTCGCGATAAGCCCTGATCGACGCGGCCAGAACGTCGCGCTCCCCAATTCCGGCCCCGGCTGAGTCCAGCCAAGAGATCACGTCTTGCAGCGTCGCGATGCTCCGCACCGGAACGCCGAGCCCCGATTGCAGCGCCGCGAAGGCCGTCTCTTCGCCATCGAGCTTCTCCTGGCGGTCGAGCGCGATCAGCACACCAGCGAGTTCGCCGCGCTGGGCGGAAATCAACCGGGCGCCTTGCCGCTTGGTCGCGGCGTCGGTCACCACGTCGTCCACCAGCAGCACGCGGCGCCCTGCAAGGCCGGCGCCGACCAGCACGCCGCCTTCACCATGATCCTTGGCTTCCTTGCGGTCGAACGCGACGCCGATACCCATGCCGCGCCCGCGCCGCGCCAGCGCCACTCCCATGGCGACCGCAATGGGTATGCCCTTGTAGGCCGGCCCGAACAGCACGTCGCATTCCAGGCCGTTGTCGACCATGGCCTGCGCGTAGAATTCACCGAGCGCCGCCAATGCGGTACCGTCGCTGATTGCGCCCAGATTGAAAAAATACGGGCTGCGTCGGCCCGATTTGAGCTCGAATTCACCAAATCGCAGCACCTTCTGATCGACCATCAATTCGATGAAGGCCTGCTTGTCGGAGTAGTCCGTCAACCGCCTACCCGTTTTTCTGGAACGCCACCAATTCGGCGGTACCCTTGCTGGACAACTCCAGAAGCCGGACAAGGTCCGCATCGCTGAACGGCGCGCCTTCGCCGGTACCCTGGACCTCCACGATTCCTCCCGAAGCCAGCCGCACCACGTTCATGTCCGTGTCCGCGGTGGAGTCCTCCGCATAGTCGAGGTCGAGCACCGGCTCGCCGCGCCAGATGCCGACGGACACCGCCGCCACGAACTGCCTGAACGCGGCGCCGCGCCCGATGCCGATCAGGGCGTCCCGGAGCGCCACGGCGCCGCCGGTGATGGCTGCCGTGCGCGTGCCGCCGTCGGCCTGGATGACATCGCAATCGATGCGCACCGTCTTCTCGCCGAGCCGCAGGCTGTCCACGGCGGCGCGCAGGGAACGGCCGATCAGGCGCTGGATCTCCAGCGTGCGGCCTCCCTGCCGGCCGCGCGCCGCTTCCCGGTCGCCCCGGGTGTGAGTGGCCCCGGGCAGCATGCCGTACTCCGCGGTCACCCAACCCCGGCCCTGGCCACGCATGAAGTACGGCACCGAGTCTTCCGCGTTCGCCGTGCAGATCACTTTCGTGTCGCCGAATTCGACCAGAACGGAGCCGTCCGCGTGCCTGATGTAG
This sequence comes from Gammaproteobacteria bacterium, assembly GCA_028821125.1. Classification (GTDB taxonomy): domain Bacteria; phylum Pseudomonadota; class Gammaproteobacteria; order Pseudomonadales; family Azotimanducaceae; genus Azophilus. The sequence continues at coordinate 7,151 of JAPPHD010000141.1, read as the reverse complement.
CTCCGGGTGATCCGTACCGGGCGCAACTCGTCCGCCGCCCGGCCGCTAGGGCGCATTGCTCATCCGCTTCTCCAGGGTGCCACCGGCCATTATACGGCCAGGCGCCGGCGGCGCGCCCGGCCCGGCCTGTCAATGAATGGGCCAGGCTGCAAGCCGTTGCCGCTCTTCCGCCGCGTCACTCCGTCGCGCCGCGCGTTGTCCCGGTACCTCGCCCGATCATCCGGGTTAAACTCCCGTCATGTTGAACAGCATGACCGCATTCGCCCGGCGCCAGGCCGATACACCCGAACTGCAGTTGGTCTGCGAGTTGCGGTCGGTCAATCACCGGTACCTCGAGATGCAGTTCCGGATGCCGGAGCAACTCCGCTCGCTGGAGGCTCCTTTGCGCGACCAGGCTCGCCGCCGCCTCCAGCGCGGCAAGCTCGACTGCTCGCTGCGGGCCGAGAGCAAGGCGGAAGCCGATGTCACCGAACTCAACCGCCCTCTCATGCTCAAGCTGCTCGCCGTACTGGAACAGGTGCGCCGGGATGCGCCGGAGATACATTCGCCCAACCCCATGGACCTGCTGCGCTGGCCCGGCATGCTGGGCGAACCGGCCGCCATGGATCCGGAACATTGCGGTCCCGACGTCATCGAACTGTTCGGAGAAGCCCTGGACGCACTGATCGAGGAACGCCGGCGGGAGGGAGGTGAACTGCAGGAAGCGATCGCCAAGCGCCTGGACGCCGTCGGGAAGATCGTGGCCGAACTTCAGGGCCAGGCCGCCGGAATCGCACAGGACGTGCAGCATCGCCTCAACGAGCGCCTGCGCGAGCTTGCCGTCGACGTTGACCCGGGCCGCCTGGAACAGGAGGTCGCAATTCTCGCGCAGAAGGCCGATGTGGCCGAGGAGCTCGACCGGCTGTGTATCCACGTGGAGGAGGCAAAGGCGCAGCAGGACGGGCCAGGGCCCCACGGCCGCCGGCTCGACTTCCTCTGCCAGGAACTGATGCGCGAGGCCAACACCCTGGCCGCCAAGGCCCTGATGCCGGAGATGTCCACCCGGGCCGTCGACCTGAAAGTGATCATCGAGCAGATCCGCGAGCAGGTGCAGAACGTCGAATGAGCGGGGCGGGCAAAGGCCTTCTGCTCGCCGTCTCCGCGCCGTCCGGCGCCGGCAAGACGAGCCTTGTGCGGGCGCTGGCGGGAGCCGATCCAGACCTGAGCGTTTCCGTCTCGCACACCACCCGGCCCCGCCGCCCCACTGAAAAGGAGGGCATCAACTACCACTTCATCAGCCAGGACCTGTTTCAGGACATGGCCGGGAAAGGAGGATTTCTTGAGCACGCCATCGTTTTCGGGCACCACTACGGCACGGCCCTCGAGAACGTGCAGCGCGAACGCGCCGCCGGACGCGACGTGATCCTGGAAATCGACTGGCAGGGTGCCGACCAGGTGCGCCGCAGCGCCCCGGAAACGATCAGCATCTTCATTGCGCCGCCCTCCGTGGAGACGCTCAGAAAGCGCCTGGTCGCCAGGGACGAAGACAGCATCGAGACCATCGAACACCGCCTGCGGGAAGCCCGCGCGGAGATTTCCCACTACCGCGACTACGACTATTTCGTCGTCAACGACGACTTCGAAACCACCCTCGACGACCTGCGGGCCATCGTTCGCGCCGAACGCCTGAAACGCCTTGTGCAGAGCGACCGCCGCCGGAACCTGATCGACGATCTCTTGTCATAATTTATAGGCGACTTTAAACTTGCCTGTTCGCTTGAACTCCAGAGAGTACCAATGGCACGAGTCACCGTTGAAGATTGCCTCGAAAACGTAGACAACCGCTTCGAACTGGTCATGCTGGCCACCCGGCGCGCACGGCAGATGCGCGAGTTCGGTGCGGAGCCCATGGTGCCCGAGGAAAACGACAAACCCACCGTCATCGCGTTGCGGGAGATCGCCGAGGGGCTCGTGAACCATGAGATTCTTGACGAGCAGGAAGCCGCCACTCAGGATGACGAACTGCAAGTGACTTTCGGCATTGGAGATGACGACAGCGGAGAAGGCGACCTCTGAGTCCTACTTCGTTTCGCGACTAGCGGAGACCGCCCGGCGCGACGAGATCGCTGCCCCCTGCACGATAGATTCACTCACCAAGGCTCTCGGCTCCTACCTGCCAGAAAAACAGGTGGCCCAGGTTCGCCGGGCCCACGACTACGCCGCCAATGCCCACGAGGGCCAGTACCGCCGCACGGGCCATCCCTATATCTCCCACCCCCTGGCCGTCGCCATGATCCTCGCCGGGATGCGCATGGATCACCAGACCATCATGGCCGCCCTCTTGCACGACGTGATCGAGGATACGGCGGTGGCCAAGTCGACCCTCGGCAACCGGTTCGGCAAGCAGGTGGCGGAACTGGTCGACGGCGTCTCGAAACTCGCCATCATGTTCGAGAGCCGCGCCGAGGCCCAGGCCGAGAACTTCCAGAAGATGGCCCTGGCCATGGCCAAGGACATCCGGGTCATCATGGTCAAGATCGCCGACCGGCTGCACAACATGCGCACCATCGGCGTCATGTCCCGGGAGCAGCGCCAGCGCACCGCCCGGGAAACCCTGGACTACTACGCGCCCATCGCCAACCGCCTCGGCATGCACAACATCATGGTGGAGTTTGAAGACCTCGGCTTCGCCGCGCTCCATCCGTTGCGCGCCGAGAGCATCCGCCGCAGGGTGGAGAAAGCCCGGGGGCACCGCAAGGCGCTGCTTTCGAAACTGCACCAGTCCATCCAGGCATCGCTTGAGGCGGAAGGCATCGAGGCAACCGTCACCAGCCGCGAAAAGCACATCTATTCCATCTACAGCAAGATGAAGACCCAACAGAAGTCGTTCGAAGACATCATGGACGTGTTCGGGTTCCGCATCGTCGTCAACGACGAAGATGCCTGCTACCGCGCGCTCGGCATCGTGCACAACCTCTACAAGCCGGTGGTGGGGCGCTTCAAGGACTACATCGCCATCCCCAAGATCAACGGCTACCAGTCGCTGCACACGACGCTATTCGGCATGCACGGGGTGCCCATCGAAGTGCAGATCCGCACCACCCACATGGCGGAAGTCGCCGACCACGGCATCGCCGGGCACTGGCTGTACAAGGCGCGGGAAGAAAAAACCCGGGGCGGGCAGCGCGCCCGGCGCTGGGTGCGCGACCTCATGGAACTGCAGCAGCGGGCCGGCAACCCGCTGGAGTTCATCGACAGCCTCAAGATCGACCTTTTCCCCGACGATGTCTACGTATTCACCCCGAAGGGCGACATCATGGAACTGCCCCGCGGCGCCTGCCCGGTGGACTTCGCCTACGCCGTGCACACCGACATCGGCAATCACTGCATCGCCTGCCGCATCGACCGGGCGCTCGCGCCGTTGTCCCAACAACTGGAGAGCGGCCAGAGCGTCGAGATCATCACGGCCAAGGGCGCGAAGCCGAGCCCGGACTGGCTGAGCTTCGCCGTGTCGGGCAAGGCGCGGGCCGGAATCCGGCAGTCGCTGAAGAACCAGGAGCGGGCCGAGTCGATCATGCTGGGGCGCAAGCTGCTGAACCGCTCCCTCACCAACGCCGGCACCAGCATCAAGGAGCTGGATTTCCGGCGCCTGCGCAGGGTTTTCAAGGAATTCGGCGTGCGCAAGCTCGACGAGGTGCTGCAGGCCATCGGCCACGGCGAGGTCATGGCCTACGCCGTGGCGCAGCGGCTGCTCGCCGCGGACGACTCGAATTACGAGGCGGTTCCCGTCGAGCACGAGGGGCCCATGGCGGTGCACGAAGGCGAGGGCCTCGTGGTCACCTACGGCCGTTGCTGCGGTCCGGTTCCCGGTGATTCGATTGTCGGGCACATGACCCAGGGCAAGGGCCTCGTGGTGCACATGGAAACCTGCAAGAACATGCGCGAGATCGGCCGGCGCAATCCCGAGCAGACCATTCCGGCCCGCTGGGCGGCAATGACGGACCAGGAATTCACCACGGCGTTGCGCATCGAGGTCAACCGGAAACAGGGCGTCATCGCCGAACTGGCCGCGACCATCGCCGCCGTCAACGCCGGCGTCGACCGCATCAACGTCGAAGAGCGGGACGCCCGGGTAAGTTCCGTGGTAGTGGTGATAACCGTCTCCGACCGCATTCACCTGGCCCGCGTGATGCGGCGCCTGCGCGCCATTCCCAGCGTCATCACCATGCGCCGTACGCACCAGTGAGCCGGCCCGTTACCACCGCCGACGCTCCTGCGGCGATCGGCGCGTACTCCCAGGCCGTGCGCTCCGGCAACACCGTCTACCTGTCCGGCCAGATCGCCCTCGACCCCGAAACGATGGAACTCGTGGCCCCGGACTTCGAGACGGAGGCCCGCCAGGTGTTCCGCAATCTCGCCGCCGTTATCGCAGCGGCCGGCGGCACGCCCGCGGATGCGGTAAAGCTCACCGTCTTTCTCACCGACATGGGCAACTTCCCGGCGGTAAACGCCGTGATGGCGGAGTTCTTCGACGAACCGTACCCGGCACGGGCAGCCATCGGCGTCGCCGCCTTGCCACGCGGGGCGCAGGTGGAGGTCGACGGCATCCTGGTGCTGGAAGGCTGACGGCTTCGGGACTGCGTTCCCCGAACCCTCAGTTCGCACGTCTCGCCCAAAACGTCACAAGGCCAGCGAAAAGCCTTGAGTAACGCAAAGGACAGAAATCCGGCCGGCGACGACCCCGTCACCGTGTTGAGGGGTGTCGGCCCCGCTCTCGCCGATACCCTTGCCCGGCTGGGCGTGCACCGCCTGATCGACCTGCTTCTGCATCTTCCTTACCGGTACCAGGACCGGACCCGCACGGTTCCCCTGAACCGGCTGCAACCGGGCAGGCAATGCCTGGTGGAAGGGCAGGTGGTCGAAAGCCGCATCAACTACGGGCGCCGGCGGAGCTGGCTGGTCACGCTGCAGGACGATTCGGGCTACCTGACGCTGCGCTTCTTTCACTTCGCAAAGCGCCAGTTCGACAGCCTGAAAACCGGGCACCGGGTACGCTGTTTCGGCGAGGCGCGGTTCGGACCCAAGGGCATGGAGATGGCGCACCCGGAGTACCGGGTCTTCGTCGACGCGCCGCCGCCGCCGGGGGGCGGGCTCACACCGGTGTATCCCGTCACCAAGGGGCTGACCCAGGGCCGGTTGCGCGGGCTCACGCGGCAGTTGCAGGACATGGACTGGCCCGAAGACGACGTTGCTCCGTACGGAACCCTGCTGTATCTCCACCAGCCGCCGGCCGAGGCGACCGACGAGGACATCGCCACAGCCCAGGAACGCATCGCCCGGGACGAGCTGACCGCCTACTACCTGGTGATGCGCTACCGGCAGAGCCGGCGGGCACGACAGAGCGCGATGCCGCTGCCCCGCTCGCAACAGCTCGGCAGAAGGCTGCTCGAGAACCTGGGTTTCGAACTGACGGGCGCACAACGCCGCGTGGTTACCGAAGTGCTCAACAACCTGACACAGAACACGCCCATGCTGCGCCTGTTGCAGGGCGATGTGGGCAGCGGCAAGACGGTGGTGGCTGCCTTTGCCGCCATTCGCGCCGCCGAACACCGGGCGCAGACTGCGCTGATGGCGCCCACGGAGATTCTCGCCGAGCAACACTACCTGAACTTCTCCGAGTGGCTGACCCCCCTGGGCATCCAGGTCGTGCTGCTGACCAGCGGCCTGAGAAAGAAGGAGCGCGAGGCCAGGCTCCAGTCCCTGGCCGACGGGGAGGCGCTGGTCGCCGTCGGCACGCACGCGCTCTTCCAGCACGACGTGACCTTCAACAACCTGGGGCTGACCATCGTCGACGAGCAGCACCGCTTCGGCGTGCACCAGCGCATGGCGCTCCGCGCCAAGGGGCGTACCCCCCATCAACTGGTGATGACGGCGACACCCATACCGCGGACCCTGACCATGGCCCTGTACGCCGACATGGACGTTTCCGTCATCGACGAACTCCCCGCCGGGCGCCAACCCATCGAGACGCGGCTGATCAGCGCATCCCGGCGCAACGAGGTTCTCGACCGCATCGCCCGGGTTCTCGGTGCCGGCAGGCAGGCTTACTGGGTATGCACCCTCATCGAAGACTCAGACCAGTTGGAAGCCCAGTCGGCGGAAGCTACCTGGCAGACCCTGAAAGCCAGGCTGCCCCGCATGGGCGTCGGCCTGATTCACGGGCGCATGAAAAGCGAAGAGAAGGCCGAGGTCATGGCCCGCTTCCACAGCAACGACTACCGGTTGCTGGTGGCCACCACCGTCATCGAGGTTGGGCTGGATGTGCCGAACGCAACACTGATGGTCATCGAGAACCCGGAACGGCTGGGGCTCGCCCAGCTTCACCAGCTACGCGGCAGGATCGGCCGGGGGCGCGAGAAGAGCCACTGCATTCTCCTTTGCGCCGATGAGCTGAGCGAGACGGGCCGGGCACGGCTGAAGGTCATCCGGGAGAGCCGGGATGGCTTCCACATCGCCGAGCAGGACCTGAAGCTGCGCGGCCCGGGAGAGATCATGGGTACCCGGCAGACCGGCGATACCCAGTTCCGGGTCGCCGACCTCGCCCGCCACGCTCACCTGATCGACGATGTGGTCCGGGAAGGAAAGAGGTTGCTCAAAGAAGCCCCGGAAGATGCCGAAGCGCTGTTACAAGCCTGGGCGCCCGCGGACACCGGCCACATCGCGGTATGAACGGTCCGTGCCCAATCGAACATTCCGTTTGGCGGTGCTGGTAATTCCTTGCTCAGCCGACTTCGATCATCTCGAAGTCTTCCTTGCTGACGCCGCACTCCGGACACACGAAGTCTTCCGGAATGTCCTCCCAGCGCGTCCCCGGCGCAATGTCTTCCTCGTCGAACCCCTCGGCCTCGTCGTAGATCCATCCGCAAACGATGCATTGCCACTTTTTCATTGGGGCCCGGGGTGTCCTGTTCAGGAAGGGGGCGCTAACCTACTTGGGCGGTCCCGAAAAATCAATGGAACGATCCCCCGCACGTCGGGACGAGGACGCGCAAGGAACAGACGACCGCTGGGAGAGAGCAGGTGTGCGGTACGGGTATCCGGCACCTTTAAAGCACCCCTGCGCCCTCGAATTCCACGACAACGCGTCCGCTTGGCGTGCCGGATACCCGTAC
>JAPPHD010000045.1 GCA_028821125.1 Gammaproteobacteria bacterium | reverse complement strand
TCAATGATCTTATCGGCCATGCTGCGCACGTCCGATAAGAGCCTTATTCATTATCCCCCATTGGCTACCGCGAGACACCTCGCGCCGCGACAGTCCGGCTCCACGCCTGGCTGTTGCCGGTCGTCCGCGATGGTATCGAAACGTTCGCGGAGGCCGTCTGCCGTCTCGGGTAGGCCCCTGCCGCTGCCTAAATCAGCGACATGGCATACGGTGCCTTGTTGCGGTGCATCTCCCCGCTCGCTGCGATACTATCGCGGCGTGGCACGTGGGTCGCGGGATTCCGCAACCTGGCCGGGTCTCCCCGACAGACGCTGGATTGCTCCAGGCGCGCCCGGCTTCCCGGACTACCGGGTTTCCCCGGGTAACGGCCGTAGCGCTACGGTCAACGCCGAATTGCTTCGACGCGCCCAAGACGCCCTGGACTTCCGGGTGGCCCCGGCGAGGCCGCACAAAGGCGGCTACAAAGCGGGACGCATTTTACAGGCATCATCAGCGGGTCACCAGCTAAATTTTCCGGGCCGCGCCCGCCGCTTCAGGGTCCGCGACGCTTTTGGCACCCCGTCACTACCGAAATCCCGCGACCGCCGACGGTGCCGCACGACGGCGGTGCGACGTCTTGCAACAGTCGGCCGTAGTGACGGGCCGCACACCGTAAGCGGCCATTCTGGGCCGTTCGCAGCAAGCCCCTTCAGCGAGTCGGCGAATCGCGAGCGCGGTCCAGGTCGGACCTGAGCGGGTCGTCGGCGAACAGCGTCTTCCACACCCGCGGGGTGAGTTCGATCACGCGCGCCGCAGGATGCTCGCCGACGCGCTGCAGGACGTCCACCAGGTACGTGTACGGGTCCACGCCGTGCAGCTCACAGGTCGCGAGCAGGCTCTGGATCACGCCTATGCGCTCCGCGCCTAGCTCAGTCCAAGCGAACATCCAGTTGCGGCGTCCTGTCGGTATGCGGCGCAGGCCGCGCTCGACGTGGTTGGTATCTATCGCCACGCGCGGGTCGGAGAGGAACACCGACAGCCCGTCCTCGCGGTCCAGCGCGTAGCGCAGCGCCTTCGCCAGCGGACTCTTCGGCAGCAGGTCGGCGCGCTCGGTCTGTCTGCGGCACCAGGCGAAGAACTCCTTCGCGATCGGCGCGCTCTGCGACTCGCGGATCGCCCGCTTCGCCGCGCCTTCCACCCGCGCCCGGCGGATCTCCCGCTCGATGCTGTAAAGGCCGCCGATCAGCGCCAGCGCCGATGCGGCCGCGTCCGGGTCGCTCTCCTTCGCCTGTTCATAGAGCCGTCGAGTATGGCTCCAGCACTGAGCGTTCACCGCCCCGCGGCGCCTCGCATACGACGCGTACGCCTCGTAGCCGTCGCTCAGGAGCTTGCCGTCGAAGCCGCGCAGGAACGCATCCACATGCCGGTGCTCGCGCGTCGGCGCGTAGTGGAAGACGATCTCGTCGTCCTCGCCGTACACCGGCCAGAAGTACGCCTGGCGCATCTTCCCCGGCGCCACCCGGCCCGCCTTCACCGGCGTCTCGTCCATCGCCAGCACACCGCCCTCGGGCACATGCGCATTCTGCGCATCCACGATCGGCTTCACCAGGTCGATGGCCTGTCCGGCCCAGTTGGTCAGGCTCGAACGGCTCACCACGATACCGGTATCGCCCATGCGCCGGTGCTGGCGATGCAGCGGCAGGTGGTAGGTGAACTTGTCCACCAGCATGCCGGCGAGCAGGCTCACGTCGGCCAAGGTGCGCTCCAGAACGTTCGACGGCATGCGCGCCGTCAGCAGCTCGCCGGTGTCACGGCGCTTGACCACCGGACGCACGTACTTCAGCACCTCGTAGCTCGCCGGCCGCTGCGCCAGCCGGTGCGTGACCTTCTCGCCGATGCGCTCGCGCTCGGTCTCCGGAATCGCCTCCACCGCCGGGTCGACCACCTCGATGGTGGTCACCGGCACCGACTCGTCGAAGCGCAGACCCGTCTCCGTGGCGGCGTCCCCGCGCGGCTTGTTCTTCCGGCGCCGGTAGCTGATCTCCTCGACGGGAACCGGCGCTGTTGCGGGTTCGACGCCGAGCGCCTCGAACAGGCTCGCCTGTTGCACGGGATCGAAGGGAATCTGCTTCTCGGAGCGGCGCCCGAACAGTTGCCGCCTGAACCAGTCCAGCTGCTGCTTCAGCCCCTCGTAGTCGGCCTTGAGCGCCTCGTGCGCGGTGGTCAGCGCGTCGTGGGCGGTGGTCAGTGAACCGAGCCGCTCAGCGAGGTCCGCATTCTCCGTTCGCAGGGCCGCCAGGGGCGCGGGGTTCGGCAAGAATCAGCTTCCATGCTGGCAATACATACAGTATACCCGGAAGCCGCCTCCGGCGCACCGTCCGGTGCCCCTGGAAACGCATTCCCCGGCCAGCGTCAATCAGGGTGAGAAGCGCGACAGCGCCCCGGCGTCAGTCCGCCGCAGCCCCATTGGCCCGCCTTCGGTAGCGCTTGCGCCGGCGCCGGACATTGACCTCGACGCCCTCCAACAGCGCCAGCAGCGCGGTGCGGGTCAGCGGCTTCTTGCCGTCCCCGGTCAACGCCTCAAAGCGGCCCAGTTCCAGACGCTTGCTCCAGATCCAGTAGCCGTCTCGGTCGAACGACAGGATCTTCATCATCGTGCGCCTGCGGTTGACGAAGACATACCAGTCGCCGTTGGTCGGGTCCGACCGCAGGTGGTTGTGCACCAGCGCGGACAGCCCGTCGAACGAGCGCGTCAGGCTGGTCGGGCGCAGGCAGAACCAGATGCGGTTCTCCGGACCGAGCGTGGTCAGCATCGCCAGCCCCCCTGCACGCGCATCACGATCCGCCCGGTGGTCACCAGGCCGATCTCCAGTTCCCACTCGCCCTCGCCAGGCTGGCGCTCGCGCAACTCGGGCAACTGCGGCCAGCCGCGGCCTTGCTCCAGTCCGTAGCGGCTCCGCGGATCGGTGACCATCGCACCGGTCTGGGTTACCTCCGCGAACAGGCCCGAGCCGCGGGGCGGGGGCGCCTCGTCGCCGTCGTCCTCGACTTCGACGAACCACTCCTCAGGCGAGGTCGGCGTGCTGCCGTCGTCGCCCGCCGCCAGCCGCCGCTCCCACAGGATGAGCGTGCTGCGCGCGATCGCGTTCTGCTCGCAGAACTTCGTCTTCGACTGGCCGCTGGCGCGGAACCGCGCCAGGATCTCGCGCCACTCCGTCGGCGTGCGATGCACGCGCTGGACGACGCCCGGGATCCGCTTCCACTCCCGAAACCCAGGCTTCCTGGGCGGTGAGCGCATAAGTTGAACTCCGCAAACTTCAGCGGCCCATAGCGGAACTCATCCGCGCCCGGAGTGGAACAACGGCCTGGAATGGCCGCTTACCCACTTGTTGGGGTCGTGCCCGTAGATGGACTGGGTCACGAACGGGCAGCCGTTGTGGCGGTCGAGATCAGGACCGGCGGTGCTGCCGTAACCGATCCTCATCTCAACGTCAACGTTCGGGTCGTCCGGCACGTACACGATGGGGTCGCCGATCTCGTCCGGATGCATCCCGGTGTGGCAGATCAGACGGTCCCGGTCCGGGTCGCCCGGCCTGATGCGGTAGTCGCGGTAGGTCAAGGGCTTGCCGTCTCCGTCCTTGCCGCGCTTCACCACGTTCGGCTGCTCGACCTGGTCGGTGACGTAGTAGTGCCTGCGCTCCTTGGGGTCCACGCCGCGCCACTGGTAGGTCACCGTGTCGCCGCTCTCCATCAGCGTGATCGTGGGCGGCGGGTCGTGCCTAGTGTGGTTGGCGATCACTCAGTCCGTGCTGCAAGAGTTGCCCGACACCGTGCCCGCGCAGGTGCGGAACTGCACGAAGAGGTCGGCGGCGCCCAGGTTGACGCCGATCTTGAGGGCCTCGGTATGGGTGCTCCAACTGCTGGTACTCCGCGACCATTCACGGCTGTCGTCGCCGATGCTCCAACCGACCAGGCTGTCGACGAACTCGCTGCTCGACACGGTGCCGCGAAGCGTGTTCGCGCCGCTGCCGCCGGGCGCTGCGCGACGACCACGGGCTGCGGGTCCACCGATCCACCGTCTCCCGCTGGCTTCGGAAGCACCACAATGGCGAAGCGTAGCCGTCTCCGCCGCGGTCGCGATCAGCCGCACCACCGGTTCCAGTCGCGGCGCGGGGATCCGAAGAAGCAGCCGGAGGGGATCGTCAAGCGGCTGCAGGGTGGGCGCATCCGGTCCGTCGGCACGGCGAGGAACTACCAGGAGCGGCTGGCGCAGATCGAACTCACCCTGCGGGTGTGGAAGACGCTGTTCGCCGACAAGCCGCTCAGGTCCGACCTCGACCGTGCTCGCGATCCGCCGACTCACTGATGGGGCTTCCTGAGAACGGCCCAGAATGACCGCTTACGTCTCTGCCTTCATGGGAGGGTGCCGCTCTTCCCACGAGTTTTTGCACCGTATGTGTTGCTCCAAGCGACGTCTCTGCCGTCACTTGGGGCAGCGACAATGGCGGCGCTCTGGGGCAACTGCTCGTGTTTCCCAAGGCGCCCAATACAAGAGCCGGTACCTGCAGGGAGTCATGACCCGATCGGGTGGTGAATAGGCGGCGCCTATCTACTGTGCTGTGGAATTTGGTACGCATGGCCCGACGCCGCTTTGGCCTCAGACAAGCAGGCAGGTGCCGAGCCAAGACCATGCAAGCCCACGCCTCATGCGGCAGTCGTGCCGCCGTTGGCTTTTTCGAAATAGCCCGCTCATCCGGTTGCCCAGATGCGGCGCAACGGGCGACCGGCACCATCGAAGCCGGGGAGGATTCGAAGTTCCATGACTATATTGGAAGTATCCCATGGCACGCCGTCCCCGCAAACCCTCGGACGACCCGCTGATCTGGTTCGGCAATTCCGCCGCCGCCGACCTGGGTCGGTACCTGTACGACGTTCTGGCGCTCGTTATGTGCGAAATGCAGAAGTCGGATGCGAAGAACGAAGCCACCTCGTTCGACGACTTCAGAAAATTGCTCTACCGGCACATGGACGCGCTGGCGAATCAAGCCAACCTCATAGCCCGGGCCAAAGTGATCGATGCGCAAATGCTCAAGTGCGAGATGGAGATGTTTCTTGCACTGGAGACCGAGTGACCGTGTAGTATGTCTAACCCGGCTGCCGATGCTCCGGAACTCCTGCCGCGGCAAGGAGGCGCCGAACAACGGGCTCGCCGCGCTCCCTTTTCTGCACGTACGGGATGAGCCCCATCGTGGACCGCTTGACAGGGCAAGCTTCCCTGATTCTGGACCAGTGCCAGCAGGAAACGTGAGCACGCTCACTCCTCGCTACCACAGTTGGTTGTCCATGATGTCGGTCAGAAGAGTCAGCGGTGAAAGCTCTGGGCTGGCCATGAGTGCTTTCTTGTGCTCCTCCGTTACGTCCGGGACTATCGACATGGTGCGCTCGATAAAGAGCGCGGCTGCCATGCCGGCGAAGACGGTGTAGTAGTGGAGCCTGTCCCGGTCGACGGCTTGTTCGCTGGCCTCTTCGTACGCAGCAATCAACTCCTCAACAGAAAGCCATCCGGGAAGTCTCTTGTTGCCCGCGCGCCTTTCGCACATGAAATCAATGGTCAGCCACCATGCCAGATCTTTCTCTGCAGCGGCCAGATGTACGATCTCCCAATCAATGAGCGCCACGCATTCCGTGCCCCGATAGATCGTATTGCCGGGCCGCGAATCGCCCCAGCTTATCGATAACGGTTCATTCTGGATCTTGTTTGTAGAAAGCCACTCCAGCGCCCTGGAGATTTCCGGATAGGGCGCATCGCCCCGAGTCCACACATGGTATCGGCGCCAATGGTCGAGCATCCAATCGAGGTGTGTGTAACCGGGCCTTGCGCGTTCGAACAGCCTTCCCAGGGACAGGTCGCCCGGTTCCAGCCGGTGCACGCTCGCCAGGGCAGCCAGGCTATTTCGGCATAGTTGCGCCTGCTCATCGACGCTCAAGTCAGCCATCCAACCCGCGAGATGATAACTAGTTTCATCAGGCGGAATCTGTCCGTCAACGTACTCCATCACATAGAACGGGCTGCCGACAATGGATTCATCCTCTTCATAGAACCAGGTTTTGCATACGGGCAGGTTATTCTTGCGCAGTTCCCTTTGGGCGACATATTCCGACTCAAAGTCCTGATCCAGGTGTTGGAGGTAGTCGCCCGTAGCCTTTTTGCGTAGGACGAACCGGCTGTCGTCGTTCAGGGTGAAGACATACATCTCACCGGCGCGGCCGTTGGCATCTTCAGCCATGGGCTCCAACTCGACCAGGTCTTTGCCTTCAAATTTGATTGCACACCAGTTCGCAAAACGGTCGCGATACCGGTTCAGATCGCGATCCTGGCCTTTTCTCCCCATTGCGAACGCGATATCGATTTCTCCCATATCCAGAACCTCCTTTGTACCCATCATCGACAGGCAGATCGTACCAATGCTCCAACCAGGAACACATTATCATTAACAATTCTCACGAATGTCAAAAGTAAGACAATTAAATTCGATAATGATCGGAAAAATACGATTTGTTTCCCAGAAAGGACATTGCCGAACCAGCCGGAGACGCTGCAGAATTCCACGAAGGGGGCGATAGTTCTGACCAGAACGGCGACACACCGGATTAGCTTTAGCGGGATTCCGCGTTACCATTACCACTCCACAGCTGGCGCCGTTGGTCGCGGACGCCCCAGCGATCCCGACAAGTCGGCTCCACGAAACGGATTGCCTACAAATCGCGGAACTCGTGACTCGTTGGCTAAATTCCTGATCGTCGATTTCGATTTGAATTGCACGATAATGATCGGTCGCGGCCCACGAAACTGTTCGCCGCTCGACATTTGCAATGGCAAATCACCACTACAACCCTAGCTTCAACCTTCGCCACTTTGCCAATGAACAGAGGACGCTCTGGGTGCTGGACAAGGACACTGGCCGAATCTGGGTCAAGAAAGGAGGTCGTTCGGGCCGCTACGATGTCTTCGCGAAAAACGGCTACAACCCCGTCAGGTACGCCGACGGTACCGAAGACAGCTCGGTAGAGGACTTCTATACCGAATTCGAAGCCCTTGCAGCGCCGGTTATCGATAGCATCATCAGCGTGACCAACATTGACCTGAGAAGTGGTCGGGCAAATCTGGACAGTCTGCTAAGGTAGTTTTCGGTCCAAGGAG
>JAPPHD010000107.1 GCA_028821125.1 Gammaproteobacteria bacterium | reverse complement strand
TAAAATCAATGACTTGCAACCGTTTCGACGCTGAGTTGCGGAAGTCGGGCTAACCCGGCCAAGTATGGGGACGGGCGCGATCGCCACGACATTCCGTGCCGGCATGGGGGGTAGCTTGACGGAAACCGGGTCCTCGTCTTCGCGAGTCAGCCGCCCCATGAATCGTGCGTACGCCGCCGAGCAACTGCGCAATTGGCGATTGACTTCATTGAACGCTTTGTCTACCTCGCCTGCATCGTGCGGCGTCACGTCTTGCGGTTGGTGATGAGCCTTGTTGATGCATCGGTAAAACAGGGCGGAGTCTCTCAGGTCGGCATTGGCGAGCAAGGCGTCGAATGGCGGTTCGTCAAATGGTTGCTCTCCGTGGTTACGCGCCATTCGTAGCGCATTGATCAAGTCCGACAACGTAGGCTTCTGACGCTCGAACGGGCTGACTGCCAGCAAGTCCCACAACCGGTTTTCCAAGTTGACCCGGACGGCGATCACGAACTGTCGCGCTTTGTCTTCGTTGTTCTTGTCGGCCCGCCAAGTTCGCCTCAACTCTTCTATCTCCCCACGGTCTGGACCGACGCAGGCGGTTAGCCGGGAGTTCGAGATCGGACTGATGATGCCCGTGTACCAAGACGGGTCCACCGTCGAGCGGGCCGGCAAGTTGGCCCGCACCGAATCCAAGAAACGATGGTCGTTCGACGTAACGATTGGGCGCATGCCGTGAGACGGCATTGCCGCAACTGCCGCCGCCAGGTTTACTGAATTGATAGGGTCAAACTGCTCTTGCGGATCATCCAGTAGGAGGCAGTCGATGCCTCCTACCCTTGCCCGTACGCGTTCCCACAAACTGAACACGAACGCCCAGACGCAGGCCCGCAACTGTGAGGCGTTCATGACTCGGTAAGCGTCGACCTCCACGTCGTCGATGCCAGCGCGAAGACCTATACCCTTCTCCTGCGCAGCGTCGAACCCGCTGTAAGCGGGGCCGCCGAGATAGTGAGGTCGGTAAATCCTATCCAACCACGCCTTCGTACCCTCATTGAGCGCGTTGATAAGGCCGGTGACTTGATGGAACACCAAATCAGGGAAGCGGGCGAATTCGGTCATGGCTGTGGTAGCCTCGGCAATGCGGGCCAAACGTTTCTGGATCTCACCGTGGGACTTGCTCACGGAATCCAATTCTTCGAGTTGTCGCAGCAGCGCGAGAATCGGCGCGACACCGTTCACAGCCCGCCGGAGCGACTCGATCTGATCACGCATTGGCGAGTCTGCGGTAGGCCCATCTTCCACCCAATCCGCAGTTCCTTGATTGCTGTCGACATCAGTCGGTGTCAACTTTCCAACGTAGCGCTGCAGCAAGCTCTTGATCGCCTTTGCATTGTCCCGGCGCTGTCTGGCTAGCCAAATGAATCGCTCTACATTGTTGCTCAGTTGGGCCAACCGGCTTCCCTCAAATCGCTTGGGCCACACCGTCCGTTTAACTGCTGGGCCTTCCCGCAAAGGATGACGATCAACGGCGATGTCCCAGACTCGAGTTGCATTTGCCTTCAGCGGCTCAAGTGGACCAGCAAAGCTCGAGTCGATTAGCAACTCGTCGACATAAGCCTTCCGATACATCGACAAGATGCCATCTGGTGCCGAACGTTCCGCAATGCCGCGGAGAGATTGCGGCAGCTGGTCTAAGAATTCCCGCGGTGCCTCCCTCAGCCACTCTTCCACACCTTTGGCCACATCGGAGTCCGCGTCTTGGCACAGCTTAATTGCCTCGCCAATACTGCGACCGAGAACCGGATCTTCCGCAACGCTCGCCAATGCCGACCCGCAGACTGGACAATCGTCTAGCAACGTCCCGGCGTGGTGTTCTGCATGCCACGCTGCCACCCTTGTATACAACTGCCAACGTGCCGCTTCCATCGGTTGGGTCAAGCGCTGGGACATGGCGTCCGCCCGCTGCACCATCTCACCGATGAGAGCTTGCGCGGACGCGATGTCGTCGTCGGTAACCGCCGCTAAATCCCGAATAGTAGCCATCGACCGCAGACCTGCGAGCGCATTTCGCGTGAGCGAGGCTAACGCACCGTGCAGCTGCTGTAGCAAGGCATCAGCATTGGCATAGGTTTCCAATCCTTGTCCAAGAATCGATTCGACACGTTTTTGCGACACGACCTTCATCGACTCCAGGCGTGTTCGCGCATTGGCCAGAAGAGAACTCCATTCCCCCGCGTTCTCCCAATCATCCGCCCTGAGTAGGTCGACAGGATCGCCTAGTTCGGGGCGCCCCGTCCAAGCTTCACGCATGCTTCTCCGTCGCCTATTGAAATCGGCTACCTGCTCAGCGGCGGCATTCTTTGCAGCTTTCGTCTCATCAACTCGGAGCCGCTTTACCACCCGTATTGATCGCAGTCCCAGATCCTCCAGCGGTTTGAGCCCAGTTAACGTGGCCACTGCTGTCGCGAAGGTCGTTCTTTCGTCGAACCGCATTTGCGCGGCAATGCCCGGCATCAGCGTACCGACTTCGGTGGCGAGTTCCGACAACCCGAGTTCGGATAGCCCCGTTACGGTCATGCCTATCCTGCCGCGAGAGCCGACGGTCAGCCCTCGACGCACAACACGAATTTCGGCGGCGCTAGAATCGCAAAAGGTCAACTGCACCCAAGTATCGACTTTTGCTTTCTCACCAAGGCTTTCGAGTTCAGTAGCCGATGGAATTGGCACTGCAGGCGGTAACGCGGGCGCCGGTTCGTTCTCGCCGTCTTCGACAGCACGACTGCCTGTCCAAGTTGCGGTCATGGGTTCGTGGATCTGGTCAGGCATTTGCTGCGATCTTAGTGCCTTTCCCGTAAGGCACCAGACGATCACGTTTTGCAGCGCCGTTTTGCCCGCACCGTTGAATCCACGGATCAATGTTACGTCCCGCTCTAAATCGATACTGAAGACCTTCGGATCTTTGCCTTCCCGGCCACAATGTCGGTGGAGGCCTGCAAAGCGGTGCGCTTCGATACGGGTTAGCCGCCAAGTCCTAGACGGACTCCGAGACGACTCGATCGGCACCGCTGACGGAAGCGGGTCGCCCAAAGCTCGAAGTACTCCCTCGATTTCTTCTTTCCGTACGGGTTTAGCACGAAGCCACAATTGACGGTTATCCGTGTAGTGCCCCAGAATTCTGCGGGCATTGTCATCGCGGAGCACGAAAGGGTCGCTGCCGGGGATGCCTATCGGCTGCTGTTGCAACAACGCGGCTACCAAATCCTCCAAGCCCCAGTCCACGGGGCTGAGTGAAAAGTCGCCATCATCTCCTTCGGGATTCAAGGTTGAACCTTTATTTTGCTATCCACGAGTGCACGTCTATCCACTCCATGCTGCCCTCCTCAAGACGAGCGACACCAAATACTTGGCTCCCTGGGCCACTCTAGACGTGGCGGCGGGCTTTCGGCCTTGTTAAGCCGTTGCTGCATCTGTCTTTTCTGCGTTGTCATTGTATCCTTCATTCCATTGCGACTGTTCCGGTGAAGGAGTCGTTTTCAGGCTCTGACGATTGGCGGATTTGTCGCAACAAAGGGTCGCAAATCAGCCGCATGGTGAGTATCGCGTTAGCGAGTAGAAATGGTCTATGATGGGTCGTAATTCACGCATTGCGTAAGTTATGAACGACAATTCACCAACACAAGGCCTTTCACTCGCCAACGAATTGCTAGCGCAAGGCCACTCCACCTTCACATTTGCGGAGGTCGAGCGGTGTCTCGGCAAATCGAAGACTGCAACGGCCAATCTGCTCAAACGCATGGAGAAAGCGGGGTTGATCGATCGTGTGCGCCGCGGACATTATGCGCTACGCCAGTTGGGGGTGCTCGGCACCCCGGCGGTGGCTGAGGACGTTGCGCTTTCTGTCGGGGCAGCATTCAAGGGGTTGCCGCATCGCATTGCCTGGCGAAGCGCCCTCTACGAGCACGATCTGGTGGTCCACCCGGCACGCACCATCCAGGTTGCGGCCATACGCCGCGTACGGACAAAGACGCTCTCCGGCCAGCGGTTGAAAGTGGTCATCGAACCGCTTGACAAACTCGAAATCGGTCGCGTGCCGACCCGGAATTCCTATCTTTCGGACGTGCATCGTGCCGTTCTGGATGCCGCCGACCGACCGCGACTCGTCGGCGGAGCGGAGGTGTTGGCAGAGGCGGTCGCCACCGCCGCCCCTCATCTCAAGCCCCACATCCTCACCGACTACGCCCGCCGCCTGGGTTACGCGGCTGCGCTCCGTCGGCTCGGCTCACTCGCCGACACCCTGAAACTACACCCGCTTGCTGGCGCATTCGAACCCATCAAGCGAATCACCGCCGATCTGGACCTTGAGCCGGGTTCAAAAGAACCGGTGGCCTTGCGGGATAAACGATGGCGCGTACGATGGCCCCGGAAAGTGGATGAACTGCTGGCAGTCGTTGGTCAATGAGCAATCGGGCGCAAATCACCCAACAGGCTGCACGAGACCGGGTTCCCGCACCTACCGTGGAGCGCGACTACGTACTCGCCCACATCATTGCCGGCCTGGCCAGCTTGGATAACGACCACGGAATGGTGTTCAAAGGCGGCTCGGCATTACGGTTGTGTTATTTCGACGAGTTCCGTTATTCGGCCGACCTCGACTTCTCGGTGGTGAAGGGCGACCTCGCGGCTACCTACAGAACCATCGAGGCGTCGCTTTCGGCGGTTACCGGCGCGGTGGAGTCGCTGACATTGACCGAAGAAGAGCCACGTCGCATCGCCTATCGGGGGCCGCTGGGGCGTCAGCGATACCTGAAGCTCGATATCGCGGTCGATGAACTCGTCCTGAACGTGGATACCGTCGGGCTGCTGCCGCGTTGGCCTGATCTACCGAAGACCCACGGTGTGCGAGTGTACGCGCTGGCGGAGATCGCCGCTGAGAAGTTGCGCTGCATCATGCAACGCCTCCAATGCAGGGACCTGTATGACCTCTGGCTGCTGTTCGAACAGGCAGGCGTTGATCCACTCGACGCCTCAGAGATGTTCCATCCCAAGGCGGAGCACAGAAGCCTGGACCCCGCCTATTTCGCAACCAGCTATCGGGCGCGTCTTGAACAGTACCGGCGCCGTTGGACGAGCGAACTCGAAGTCCACGTAACCGGTGAGGTGCCGCATTTTCAGCAGGTCGAACGGGCCGTCTCCAGGTGCCTTCGCGGTACCAGGCTGATATAGGTGCTTGTACCGCTGGTTCTGGAAACATACGCACCCTCGACCTTGGAGTCCGATCAACTTGCGCAAAGATCGATGTGTTCGGTGCATTCGTCTGTGCCATAGTGTGTACATTCAGCAGTTGCAACGACCCATGTCCGTTACCGTAACCATCCGTCTGGAATCGGAACTCAAACAACGCCTTGAGCAACTCGCCAAGGCGACGCAGCGATCGAAGTCCTTTCTAGCTGCACAAGCCATTCGCGATTTCGTAAACCTCAACGAATGGCAAGTTCAGGAAATCGAGTGCGCGGTCATCGAAGCCGAGCACGGTCAGTTCGCAAGTGACGACCATGTTTTCAAGGTGTTCCGCAAATGGGGTGTCGACTCGGCTTAGCCGCGTTGAACTCCTGCTGTCCACGGATCAGGAGCGCGTTCAGTTCCCGCCACTTGTCGGGGCGGTGAGCAGCCAGGCTGTATCGCTCCGTGGGGTCGGTGCGCATGTCGAACAGGAGCCGGAGATCCCGGCCCGGCAGCCAGCGCTCGATGTTTCGGTAATCCGCCCGCACCACGATCTTCCAGTCCTGTGTGCGCAGTCCTGCAATACGGTCGTGATTGAAGAAGTAAAGCGCCTCGTGCGGGGATTCGTTCGAGGCGCCTGTCAGCACGGGCAGAATGTTCCGGCCGTCCAGTGTCAGCGAGTCCGGAAGCGGGGCCCCGGCCATGGCCGCGACAGTCGGAAACAGGTCGATGTTCATTGCCATGACGCCGGTTGCACGTCCCTCCGGTATCCGGCCCGGCCAGCGCGCAACAAAGGGAACCCGGAATCCGCCCTCCCAGGCCGTTGCCTTGCCGCCGCGCAGTCCGCCGCTGCTTCCCTCGGGAAACGGGCCGTTGTCACTGGTAATCAGGATGACCGTGTTCTCCGCAATGCCGTTGCGCTCGACCGCATCGAGCAGTTCCCCGACGCTCCAGTCGAGCTCCTGTACCACATCGCCGTAGGTACCCGCCCGGGAGGAGCCCGCAAACTCGGGAGACGCCGCCAGCGGGATGTGCGGTGCGGTGTGTGACATGAACAGGAAGAACGGCCGATCGGCGTTGCGGTCGATGAAGCGCACGGCTTCCCCGGTAAGTCGGCCAGTCAACCGGCTTTGCTCAAGCGGTTCCGGGACGGCCTCCGCATTTCGGTAGACAGGTTGCTCCACATCGTTGGGATGCAACAGGCCATAGAACAGGTCGAACCCCCGGGCATTGGGCCGTTGCCCCTCCGTGTGATGACCCAGATGCCATTTGCCGATCAACGCGGTCCGGTAACCCCGGCGCTGCAGCAATTCGGCAATCGTCGTCGTGCCGGGCGGCAGGCCATGTGTGTCGTCGACAGTGACCGTGCCGGCGGCCATGCCGTCACGGACCGCATAGCGGCCTGTCAGCAAACCGGCGCGGGAAGGGGTGCACACATTTCCGCTGGCATAGAAATCCGTCATGCGAATGCCGTCGCGGGCCAGCCTGTCGATATTGGGCGTCTCGATCACCCGGGCGCCATACGCACCGACATCGCCATAGCCGAGGTCATCCGCAAGAATCAGGACAACATTCGGCGGATCCGCCGCTGGCGCAAAGGCCGGAAGAACCAGCACCAGTCCGGACAACAGGTTGCGGAGGAAGAAAATCATTGCGGCAGTATAAGGGCGACGATCCGGAACGGTGACAAGCCCCTGGTGTCTGTTGGCCCTCAACCGCGGGAACTCATCCCGACCCGGAAACCAATGTTTCTCTCCGGTGTGGCCGGCCGTTCCGCCGATGCTTGAACCGAGCTTTTTCAAGTAGTAATGTAAGCGCTTACATACGGCTTTCCGCCTGTATGAGCACA
Organism: Gammaproteobacteria bacterium; assembly: GCA_028821125.1. Lineage (GTDB taxonomy): Bacteria > Pseudomonadota > Gammaproteobacteria > Pseudomonadales > Azotimanducaceae > Azophilus. The sequence continues at coordinate 51,555 of JAPPHD010000107.1, read as the reverse complement.
AGGGGGATACTATGATCAATCACCGATTCCGTGGCCTTCCGGCTCCACTCGCAGCCTTGCTCATGGGATTCGTTCCGGTGGCCTGGGCGCCCGCGGCACTCGGGGAAACCGGGGCTGCCGCCAGCGTCATCGAGGAAGTCATCGTCACCGCCCAGCGGCGCGAGGAGAACCTGCAGGAAGTGCCGATCAGCATCACCGTGGTGGGCGCCGAGCAGATCGAGCGCTCGAACATGCGCGGCGCGCGCGACTATGTGCAGCGGCTGGCCAACGTGACCTTCAACGAGAACGACCAGCAGGGCACCAAGAACGGCGACGTTTCGATCCGCGGCATCAGCGACCTCACGTCCGGCGGCAACGAGCGGATCATCCAGTCGCGCCCCGCCATCGGGATGAACGTCGACGAGTTCAGCGTCAGCTCGGTGGCCAGCGGGTCCGCCAATCCGCCCCTGGACGACATCGAGCGCATCGAGGTCCTGCGCGGTCCCCAGCGCACCTACTTCGGGCGCAATGCCACCGGTGGCGCCGTCAACATCGTCACCCGCAAGCCGGACGAGAACGCCATGGCCAAGGTGAGGGTGGGTTACGGCAGTTTCGAGACATACACCGTCGGCGCGGTGGGCAACGTACCCGTCATGGACGACCTGTTCGTGCGGGGCGGTATCGCCTTCGAACAGAGCGATGGGGCCGTGCAGAACCTGAGCCACACCGGCAACGACGCGGACCACGAGGACGTGAACGCGCGCCTGGCGATACGCTGGCAGCCGGAAAACTGGACCATCGACCTCTCCGGGCAGATCGTTCGCGAAGACCAGGGCAACCTCGGCAAGATACCTACGGGCCAGCGGCCGGCCGGCTTCCTGAGTTTCGGGCCCGGCGCGAGCGGCACCACCGACCCGGTCAGCACCTGCGGAATGGGCGACGGCATCTTCTTCCAGAACGGCAACGACCGGTACAACTGCGAAGACCAGGACACCTACCAGGAAGTGGAGAACAGCCTCGTGATTCTGCGCATCCAGTACGATGCGGAGCGCTTCTCGTTCACCTCCATCACCGGCAACCAGCGCTCGGACTTCGAGCAGTTCGAAGACCTCGACAACTCGGGCTGGGACATCTTCAACCGGCTGAACCGCTACGACGCCGAGTCCTTCAGCCAGGAAGTGCGCGTGAATTCCGCCAACGACTGGGAAATTGGCGGGCGCGCCTTCAACTGGACCGTCGGCGGCCTGGTGTACAACGACCGCTTCAACGTCGACAACCGCATCATCGCGGGCCAGGACGTCGTCCCGGGATTCATCGGCTTCCTGACCGTGCCCGGCGACCGGCCCAACGAGAACGAGCAGAACGTGGAACGCGACGGCTGGGCGCTCTTCTTCGACCTGTCCTACGAGATCGTCGACGACCTGACCCTGTCGTTCAGCGGCCGGTACTCCGAAGACAACGACGAACAGTGGTGGGATAACACCTACGCCTCCTTCGATTGCGGAACCCGGCCCGTGGTGGACGGCGTACCGGCGCCGCTACGCCCCGGCTGCGAGCTCAGGCCCGACCAGCACCCGCTGCCCATCTATCAGTCGGGAGGCGCCATGTTCGTATCCGGCGGCCGTTTCCCCCAGAACTTCTTCAACGAAGGCAAGAACGACAGCACCGATTTCTCGCCGCGCGTGGGCATAAGCTGGGCCGGCTGGGAAGACCACAACCTGTATTTCACCTGGTCGCGGGGCTACCGCGCCGCGGGCATACGTGTCGCCGCCGACGCCGGCGGGCGCGCCGCCCTGGTGGGAGAAGCCCTCAGGATCGACTCGCGTTCCTTCTTCGACAAGGAACGGGTCAGCAGTTTCGAGTGGGGCTGGAAAGGCAGCTTCAACCAGGACCGCACCTATGCGGAACTGGCACTGTTCCTGACCCAGTGGGACGACATGCAGGTGCGCCTGGACCGGTTCGTCTGCCCGCTGGCAAGCGGCGAACTGGTGCCGTTCGACAGCCCGCAGGGCGTGGACTGCGTGGGCGGCCCGCAGCCGGACAGCCGCGTCAACAACGCCGAAGAAGCAGAGTCCAAGGGCTTTGAGTTCTCTGTGCAGTCCCTGGTGGGCGAAAACCTGCAACTCGGCGCCTTCGCCGGTTATTCCGACGCCGAATTCAAGGATTTCAAGAATTCCGCGTTCGGCGATGTCAGCGGCCAGCAGTTGCCGAACGCGCCGAAATGGAGCGCTGGCGCAAACGCGCAGTTCAACTGGCAGGTGGGCCCCGCAGATGCCTACGTTCGCGCCGAAGTGATCTACCGGGATAGCTTCACCACCCAGTTCAACCACCAGAACCGCCCCGAGTTCCCCTACGTCGCCGACGACGTGACGCTGGTGAACCTGCAGGCCGGGTTCGACTGGGACAACCACAACCTGAACGTGAGCGTCGACAACCTCTTCGACGAGGACTACACCCTCGCCGCGGAAGACTTCTCCCAGACGGGCACCGTGGTGCAGCCGCACCCGGCCTGGGTGAGAGTGAGTTGGACGACCCGTTTCGGCGAGTAGTACGCGCCGGTTCAGTGGCGATGCCCCGTTCCGACGCGCCTCACGGAAAAACCGGCACGGCCCTGGCGACAGGGCCGCTGCCGGTATCCCGCAGGCTTCCGGGCACCCGCCACGCGTACCCCACAGGTTGACTGTTCATGAATTCCGAATTCGATGTCGTCGTCATCGGCGCCGGCGTCAACGGGCTGGCCTGCGGCGCCGTACTGGCCCGCGAGGGCCTCAAGGTCTGTGTCGTCGAGCGCAACAAGTGGGTCGGCGGCGGCGCCGTCACCCGGGAGGTGACGCTGCCCGGATTCAGGCACGACCTGTACGGTTCCTCCCACGTCTGGATCCGGTGCAACGCCGATTTCAAGAGCATTCAGCCCGAACTCGAGCAGTACGGGCTGAAGTACATCGAACCCGAAGACCAGATCACCGGCCACCCGGACTGCAACGGCGGCCCCGGCATCGTGATCCACAAGGACATCGACCGGACCTGCGAATCCATCGCCGCCTACTCCTCCCGGGACGCCCGCCGCTACCGCTCGGTATACGACGAGTTCGAGGCCATCCGCGAAGGGTTCGTCAAGGACTTCTTCTCCCCGCCCTCCCCCCCGAGCGCCCTTCCCCGGGCACTGGAGACCACCCGGGCCGGCATTCGCCGGCTGCGCGACTTTTCCATGTCGGCGCGCGCCTGGGTGGAATCCTATTTCGAGCACGATTTCGTGCGCGCCGTCATGATGAACTGGGCGCTGGCCCCGCAGATCCTCCCGGATCAGGGCGGAGCGGGCCAGTCCTTCTACATCATGATTCCGGCGATTCACCATTACGGGCAGGCCATCCCCGAAGGCGGAAGCCAGATGCTGCCGAACGCGATGGCGCGCTACATCGAGGCCCGGGAGGGGCGCGTTTTCACCGACTGCGCGGTGGAGAAAATCGTGGTCCAGAACGGCAGGGCCGGCGGCGTCACTACGGCTGCCCGGGGCAGCATCGGCGCGCGCCGGGCGGTGGTCTCGGCCCTGGAACCCCGACAGACCTTCCTGAGGCTGCTCGATGAGAGCGAGCTGGAGGAAGACTTCCTGGACATGGTGCGCGGCTACAGCTTCGGCAAGATCTCGGTGTGCCGTGGCCACCTGGCACTCGAGGAGCCGCCGGCGTTCGCCAACGGCCCCGACATGAGCCACTGCGCCTTTCACCGCATCGTCGATTCGATGGATCAGATGACGCGCTATTACGCGGAACTGTCCATGGGCATCGCGCCGACAGACCCGTTCCTGTGGAGCGCCTGCTGGACGCTGCTCGACCCCACCCGGGCGCCCGAGGGCAAACACACGTTGATCTGCGACACCTTCGTCTCCAACTGGCTCGCTACCGGGGAGACCTGGGCGGAGATCGGCGAGGACTACACGCGGCGTGTGCTGCTCGGCAAGCTGAAGCGCTACGCGCCCAACATGGACGAGCGCAATATCCTGGCCCTGGCGGTGGATACGGGCGAGAACCTGGAGGCCGCCAATCCCAGCTTCGTCGACGGCACCACGAACGGTGGCGAGCGCATCGAGTCGCAACTCGGCTGTTTCCGCCCGTTCCCGGGCTACGCCCACTACCGCTCCCCGGTGCGCGACCTGTACATGACCGGGCCCCACTGCCACCCCGGCGGCGGCATCTCCGCCATGGGCACCATCACCGCCAACGTGATGCTCGATGACATGGGCATCAAGCCGGCAAGCTTCTGGTAAATCCCGCAAGAACATCGACACGGAAAATCGCATGGACGCGCAGACATCTCCCATAGAGGGCACACTCACAACCCACTCACCCATCGAGAAGTACACGGCACTGGTGGTGCAACCGCACGTGCGGGTGGCAAGCGACCGGGCCGAGATCAAGCAGAACCTAGACCGGGTGCTGAACCTGATCGACTTCGGAGTCGGCTACTTCTGGGAACTGCAGTCGCGGCTCGTGGTGCTTCCCGAGTACTTCCTGCAGGGGGTCACCACGCCGGGCAAGGGCGAACACGGCATCGACAGCTTCATGAAGAAGGCCATCGCCATCGACGGCCCCGAAATGCAGGCGCTCGGCAACAAGGCCAGGGAATACAACCTCTACATTGCCGGGGGCGGCGTGGTCGAGCAGGTTCGCGAATTCCCCGATCGCTGGTTCAACACAGCATTCATCATCGGACCCTCGGGCGAGGTCGAGCTTCGTTATCACAAGTGGCACATCCCCGCCTCCATCGGCCTCGGCACCAGCCCGCACGACCTGCTCGACGAGTACCGCGAAGTGTTCGGCGCCGACATTCGCGACCTGTTTCCCGTGATCGACACCCCCATCGGCAAGCTCGGCACCATGACCTGTCACGACGGCTGCACGCCGGAGGTGTCCCGGGCGCTCGGCTACAACGGCTGTGAAGTGATCTGCCATCCCGTGGCCCTGCAGGAGGCCGAAGGCGTCTCCGAACCCTGGGATTTCTGGACCTTCACCCGGCGCACCCGCGCACACGACAACATGTGCTATCTGCTCGGATCCAACTGGGGCACCGTGGACTACGATTACTACCCCCGGGCGTTCTGCTCCGGCAACTCGTTCATCATCGACTACATCGGCAACATGGTGCGCACGGCGCCCTATCCCGAAGAACAGGTCATCGGTGCGCCGATCGACATCGAGGCCCTGCGTGAACACCGTTCGCGCTGCAACCACAACTGCTGGGTGGATGTGCGCACCGAAGGCTTCCGGCAGATCTACGAAAAGCCCATCTACCCGCCGAACCAGTTTCCAACGGGTAAGCCGCCCCGCACTCTCGCCGACAAGATGCGCCCGGTGGAACAGGTTTTTTCCGAGTTGTACGAGCGGGGGCAGTTCATGCCGCCGGCCGGCATGACGGCGCACGACATGCCCGAACGCCACCGGCAACGCATCGGAGCCGCCCAGGCAATCGGCGCACTGAAGAAAGAGGGATAGCCAACACACTTTCGGGCTCTACAGACCGGAGAATCCCATGAAAGTCGTCAGCGAATTGGCCGACATCGAGTTTCAGGTAGGCGCCATTGCCCGCCGGGGCGATGAGCTGATCATCGAAAGCACGCCGGACAGCACCCTGGCCGCCCGGGTTTTTGTCTCCCCCAAGGATGCCCGCACCGCAATCCGGCGCTTGCTGGCAAGCCCTTCCGCTTGGGGGTTTCTACTGAGGTTGCCTTTCACCCCGCTGCGAGCCCGGCAGGAGAACACGGGCCATCGGGCCTGGGAGGACCGGCGCCGCAGCGTCGGACTCAACAAACCCTGGTAGCCGGTTTGCGCCGGCAAACCAGGTTGCGTCATCCGGCCGGGTTTCTTCGCCGGGCAAAGACCAATGTAAGACGAACGTAAATTGAGGCGATTTGCGCATGGTTGCGAGTGCTTCAAGCACCGTCGCCGGCACGCAGTGCATCGCCGCGTTCCGTCTGACATACTTCCGCGCTTCGTCCGTTCGGGCAAGGAGACTCCATGACCATCAGCGCCTCTACCACTGACGAACTGCTCGTCGAACAACAGGACCGCGTGCTGGTCCTTACACTCAATCGGCCGGACCGGTTGAACGCCATCAGCACCGACATGCTGGGCGAGTTGTCCGCCAAGCTGGTGGAGGCCAACAAGGATCCGAACATCCGCTGCATCGTGCTGACGGGGGCCGGGCGCGGCTTCTGCTCCGGGCTCGATCTCGTTGACGTCAACCAGGGCGGCATCGGCAGCAGCGATGGCGGTCGCGGTCAGAACCGGCCCCGGCAGTTATTCGACCTGCGCGATGCGCCGGTGAACGTGATGTGGAACATCGATACGCCGGTGATCTGCGCGATCAACGGCGCGGCCGCGGGTTACGGCATGGACCTGACACTGCTTGCCGACATCCGCATCGCTTCGGCGTCAGCGAAGATGGCGGCCGTGACCGCCAAGCGCAACGTGGTGCCCGAGAGCGGCGGCACCTGGCTGTTGCCGCGCCTGGTCGGCTGGGCGAAGGCGGCGGAACTCTACTACAGGGCGCGAACCGTCGGGGCAGAGGAAGCACTGGAGATCGGCCTGGTCAACACGGTGGTGCCGGATGCAGACCTCATGCCGACGGCCATGCAGTGGGCCAGCGAGATCGCCGACAACGCGCCCATGGCCGTGCAGACCACCAAGCGCATGATGCGCATGGGTCTCGAGGAATCCTACGACACGGCAGTGGACCACCTGATGGTGCACCTGGGCGGCATGTTCCAGAGCGAGGACTTCAAGGAAGGCGTTCGGGCCTTCATGGAGCGCCGCAAACCGAACTTTACCGGGCGGTAGACCACACCGGGGGAGCCAATCAAAGGATAAAGGGCTCTCCGGTCGCTCGAATCGTCACGTCCGATACCGAGACTCCCCAGGGCTGGTCGATGGCATGAATGATGGCGTCGGCGACCGCTTCCGGGTGAAGCACGGCGTATTGCGGGTGATTGGCGTCCCGCTGTTCATCGGGGAGGGAGCCGGACATGTACGCCTGCACGGTCTCGACATAGGCCGCCGTGTTTTGCGCCGTCAGGCCGACAATCGCCTGGGGATTGACGATTCCCGCCGCGAGTCCCGTGGCGGGAACTCCGGTCGGCTTGATGACCGTGACCTTGATCTTGCCCTGGCATTCCACCCGCAGCGCTTCCGACAGAAAGTTCACGGCAGCCTTGGTGGCGCCATACACGCCGGCGCCGGCGACCGGGTAGTTGCCGTAAATGCTCGACAGGTTGACGATATGCCCCCGCGAGCGCGCGATCATGTGGTCGTAGACCGCGGCCATGCCGTTCAGCACGCCCTTGATGTTGACGTCAAGGCACCGCGTCCAGGCGTCCAGCGCCCGGGCGTGGTCGCTGTAGAAAGCCAGGGGCATCGTGCCGGCGTTGTTCACCAGCACATCGATCTTGCCGAACCGCTCGATCGCGGCATTTGCGGCCGTTTGCATCTGGCCTGCGTCGGTGACGTCGGTGCGCGCAATCAGCAGATTGTCGTTCTGCTCGTGATCGACCGGGCTGATGTCCAGCGCAGCGACCTGGGCGCCGCGTGCCAGGGTCTTGCGGGTGACCAGGTCGCCGAATCCGCTTGCGGCACCGGTGACGACGATGCTCTTGCCCGCAATGTGATCGTCTGATGCCATTGCTGACCCAGGTCAATCACCGGCCATTTCATCGTAGCGCCGCTGCATCTCCTTCGGGGATACGGTCTCGATGTGGTGGCCGACATTCCACCGGTGTCCGAACGGATCCTTCAGAACCGCCGAGCGTTCGCCATAGAACTGGTCGGCCGGCGGCGACTCTACCGTGGCGCCGGCCTGCGCCGCCCGGTCGACCACGGCGTCCGCATCGTCCACGTGGAGATGGATGCTGACACCCGAGCCGCCAAGGGTGGACGGCGCCACTATGCCCATGTCCGGGAATTCGTCCGCCAGCATCAGGGTGGTTCCGTCGAAATCCAGTTCCGCGTGACCGATCTGGCCGCCGGGGCCCACGAGCCGGAACTTCTCGGCAGCGCCGAAAGCCCGTTCGTAGAACTCGATGGCCTCGCTCGCATTGTCGACAATGAGGTAGGCGAAAAGCTCCTGGACAGACACCGTGATACTCCCTGGATTGACTGCGAACGCCGCAAGCGTACCACGCAGCCGAGGGGGCATCGCAGGAATCAGACGCCTCGCCTGGCAGCCGACCATGCCTGCCCCGCAAAAACTACGTTTCAGACGGCCATCTCCGTGCGCAAAGCTGATTGGGAAGGCGGGAGATTCTCTCGTAGCCGCAGGCAAAGGACGCCTCCTTGTGTGGGAAAACAAGTCGTCAGCCTGTCCGGTATGATGCGGCAGCCAGTTCGGGCGCCCGGCGAGCGATCAGGCAATATCGAACATGCGGCTTGCGGCCGAATAGAGGAGACTGCAATGAATCTCACCAGAACCGGCGTCTGGTACTTCACCGACGGCATGTCCGCGACCGAGGCTGCTGAAGCCGCCCAGCGTATCGAGTCGCTCGGCTACAGCGCGCTGTGGATTCCGGAAGCAATGGGCCGACACCCTTTTGCGCACGCCTCCTGGCTGCTGGCGAATACCAGCGAACTGATCGTCGCGACCGGGATCGCTTCGATCTACCATCGGGAGCCCGGCGTCACGCTGGCGGCGCAGAAGACGCTTGCCGAACAATCCGGCAACCGCTTCCTGCTCGGCCTCGGCGTCTCCCACAAGCCGATGGTCGAGGGGGTGCGGGGGCTCACCTACGGCAAGCCGGTGGCGACGATGCGCTCCTACCTGGAGAAGATGAACGCCTCCCCCTACAGCGGGCCGAACCCGGAGCCCGATCCCCCCTGCGTGATCGCCGCCCTCGGCCCGAAGATGCTGGAACTCGCCCGGAATGCTTGTAAGGGCGCGCACCCGTACTTCACCTCACCGGACCACACCGCCATGGCGCGCGAAATCATGGGCGCCGACGGCTGGCTCTGCGTCGAGCAGAAGGTGATTCTCTGCGAAGATCCCGAAAAGGCGCGAACCGTCGCGCGACAGACGGCACAGATGTACATGGCGCTGCCGAACTACCGCAACAACTGGCTGCGCATGGGGCTCGACGAGTCCGACATCGAGGGCGGCGGCTCCGACCGGTTCGTCGACACCACCTTCGCCTGGGGCGACGCAAACGCAATCCGGGACCGCATCCGGGCACACTACGACGCGGGAGCTACCCATGTCTGCATCCAGCCAGTGCACCCCGACGCCCCGTTCGGCACGCTGCACTGGGAAGCGCTGGAGGCGCTCGCCTGAGATTCCTTCACGGCAATCGCGAGGGAAACCCGGTGCCGCGCAGCAAGCAGCAGCGGCCCCGCGAGGCGGCCGGTACACTTGTGAACTCAAGCCATCCCCGGTGGCGACTGCGTCAACGAAACATCCAGCCTCACCTGATCGTACGGTGCCCGAGGAACCAACGTACCACGCTCACCCTCACGCAGTTCGACCAAACCGTAACGCGACATCGTCTTCAGCGTCCGCGACAGGTTGGACTTGTTTCTCCCCGAGAGTTCCGCGAGTTCGGTGAGCGAGTCCGGCTTTTCGCGGGCAATCAGCGCCAGCAGCTCGCGATTGCGCCCCGAAAGCACTTTGGCGAAGCTTTCGATTGACGTGAACCAGACCGTCGGCTCGCCCCGTGCAGGCCTGTGTTCTCCACGGGCAATCGCCATTGTTCGTTCCTTCATCAATTCGTAGCTCGCGATGCCGATCTTCAGCGTCTTCATGGCAGCACTCCTCTTTCTCGAAGAACGGCGTCCACTTCCTTCCAGAAGTCTTCCAGAAGCGTCGCAGCATCCGTGTACTCGTAGGGCCCGATACTTCGCAGCCTGTGGCGGTAGTCGCTCTGAGTGCGGCGCCGCGTACCCGGACCTCGGCGCTCCCGCACCGGGTGCGCGTTGTCGAAACCGACCAGCCGCTCGCCATCCGGGGCATGCAGCGTCAGCGAGTAGCTCAGCGCGTGGGGGCGCTCCGCAGTCGCGGTGGTCTGCACGGCGACGAATTTCACCCAATGGCCCGTCTCATCCACGAATAGCGTCTGTCCGTGAAGGTCGAGCAGCGTGTCCAGCCCAGGATCGCGTTCAGGCGCCGTCATCTACATAGGTTATCACTGTCTGACAACACCAGAAGGGGGGGTACCGACACTCGGAAAACCCGCTTCCTATGGCCGTTGCGCCCCTATGCACCCATGCCCACGCGCAGCCACAGTCGCGGTTGGTCGACAACATGACCAGCGCAGGCTAGTCTGGGCCAAGGATCGTGTTCAAGGCCGCCGGAGGAGCGCCATGCCAAGATACGTGATCGAAAGAGACATCCCCGAAATCGGTTCCGCCGAACGCGACGCCCTGCGGGAGGCATCGCAGAAATCGAACGGCGTTCTCGCCGCCATGAAGGCCGAGAACAAGAACATCCAGTGGGAGCACTCATACGTCGCGGGCGACAAGGTCTTCTGCATCTACATCGCCGGGAACCCCGAACTCATCGCCGAGCATTCCGAGCGCAGCGGCTTCCCTGCAAACAAGGTCACCCTGGTCAAGCGCATGATCGACCCGGTGACCGCCGAAGCGGACTGATAGGGGAGACTTTACCGCGGGTGCATATCGCCGCATGTCGGCGGCACTCTTTCCAATTTCCCGTGCAAAGACTCGCCGGGAAGCAGCGCGTTCGCGCACCCGCTTAGCATTGGCGGACGCACGGCCGGGCTCGTCACGCGCCAGTTCAACCCTTATGGGGCACAAAACATAGCGGCAACCGATGCCTGGGCCGAAGCATCGGCAGGTACTGGATGACAGGGAGCCGATCTACGGAAAGCTGCAGGTAGTATGTACGAAGAAGGAGTGCGAAAAACGCCTTAACCGCCAGCGTGGCGAAACGCATACCGATGCACATGTGGCTGCCCTTGCCGAACGGGACGAACGAAAACGGATCCGCCCGGTTATCGGGACCGGTTGCAAGGAAGCGCTCCGGGCGAAAAGCGTGGGGTTGCTCGAAAAGTATCCGATCCCGATGGCAGAGTTGGGGCGAGAGCAGAATCTGGCTGTTCCCCGGTATGTGTTTGCCACGGAACTCGAACCCCCGGACATTCCTCCGCGGCAACAACTGGACAGGTGAATACAACCGCAGCGTTTCCCGGAACACCGGGTCGGGGAGCAGCGCCCGCAGATTGCCGAAATACCAATGGCCCTTGGGGCCGGGGAGGTGTTTCAGGTTGGAATTCGCTCTGCGGGGTAGAGCGTTCGAATCCACTTGAACGGAAGGCACCAGGGACATCGGCCGCATCCTCTTTCGAGTCCCCTGCTATTATCCGAGCGATCGCTAGGTTTTCGTACTCGGATTACTCGGTATGCAACACGACGACCGCTCAATCGCCGCAAACTCAGTCTATTCGCTGCGCAAGCGCCCCAGGCAAGCCCGCGCCATCGCGACGGTTGACGCCATCCTCGACGCCGCCGCTCGGATTCTCACCGAGGATGGTTATGCTGCCGCGAGCACCAATCGCATAGCCGAGCGGGCCGGCGTCAGTATCGGCTCGCTGTATGAGTACTTTCCGGGCAAGGAAGCGATCTTTGCGGAATTGCGCAGGCGGGAAGGCCACAAGTTTTACCGGGAACTCATCGCCCAACCGCGTCCGCAACAACCGCGCGCCGCAATCTGCCACATCGTGCGTGGCCGGCTCAACTGGATGCGCCGCGATCCCGTGCTCTACGCCGCCCTGGAAACCGAAGTGCCGCGTGCGGCAATCGCCGAGGTGGAGGCTGAGGTCTTCGACGACTTTCTCGGCATCTCGGTCGCCTTTCTCGAAGCGCATCGCGAAATGCTGCGCCCGGAGGCGGATTTGCGGTTCCTGGCCGAATTTCTCATGCACACGGTGAGCGCCACCGCCAACACCTACGGCCTGCGGGCGCCGGATCAGCTCGACGATCCCCGGCTTGAGCAGGCAATGATCGAAATGGTGGAGCGCTATCTGCTGAAGGACGATTGTTGATACGACCGCGCCAACGCCATGGGCATGACAGCCGCCGTGGCGTCTTTCAACTCTTCACGACTCGTCCGAGCTGCCGGAACCCGCATCGGCAGGTTGATTGCCGACACGTTCGAAAATCAATATTCCCTGGTGCGCAGTGGAGACATACAGGTGGCGTCCGTCCGGACTCGCCGCCACGGACTCGGGAGCGCCGAAAAACGGAACCCGGGATCTGAAACGATCCGCCTGCCAGTCCGCAATGGTGTCCGTCCCCTCCAGTAACCCGGACGACGGATGCAAGCGAACGGAGTAAGCCAGGTTGTCGCAGACGACATCCGCCACGGGCTCTCCGACGCGCATCACGGCAAACCGGCACTGGTTAGTGAATTGAGAGCCGGGCGGGTTCCAGAACGGCGCCAGGAAATCCGTCGGGTTCGGGCGTGAAGCATCCTCCAGCCCGAAAGCGCGGGTGCTCTGTCCGTTGAAGTCGAATACGAACAGGTATCTGCCGTCATCGCTGACTGCTACGGTTTCAGCCGTTCGTTTCAAGCGGCCCGAACTTTCCAGGTGGGTGAGCAGACCGGATTCGTCGTTCCGAGAAAACACCTGCAGCAGATCCCGGGGAACGGACTCCGCAATGGCGTAAACGTGCGAGTCGTCGGCACCGATGACGGCGTGTTGCGCCTGCCCCTCGAACTGGTATCCGCGCACGAATCGCAGGCCGCCCGATGGTTCGAGCGCGAGCAGTTCCAGTTGTCCTTCCGCTGTTCGATAGAGGAAGGCGCCCGAGGAATCCATGAACAGGTTGCCCGAACACCTGCCCGTTTCGCCTGTGACGGCCAGAGCCCCACCGGCCCCGAGTTCCGGACCGTCGCCAGACTGCGGGTAGGCGCGCCAGGCCCCGCACCCGTAGGCGAGCAGCCGATTGCGATGTTGGTCCCAGATCAGCGTGTGATCGATCAGGTAGTCGTCCAGCGACTGCATCAGCGTCAATTCGCCCGTCGACGAATTGCGTTCGTAGACTTGCAGGCCGATCGCCGAGGCGAGGTACAGGACCGCGCCGTCCCCCCGGAAGGCCAGGCTTCCGGGTTCGCGAATCTCGACCGGGTCGCCGGCGGCGTCCGAATCGCCGTCGCCCAGGCGGCCGAGGTACCGCAACCAGGCCGGCGCATCGCTTTCCGACCAGCGCAGGGTGAAACTGCCGGATCCCTCCCCGCCGCGCCGGCCGACGGCAATGGAGTAGCGTATGCCGGGCTCGGCCTGGAACAACAGTTCCGTCCCTTGACCTTCGCCCCTTTGCCAATGGCTTGAGCCCACGACTTCCGATTCGCCCGACCCGTCGCCGGCTTCCCGGTACGCCGTCAGCGTCCAGACACCGGTTCCTGCGACCTCGAACCGGTACCAGCCGGACTCCTCGGCCGCAAAGGTCCACCAGAGGCTCGAATGCCCGTGAAGATCGGCCCGTTCTCCTGCTTCGATTGTCGCGAAACGGGTCGACCCGGAAACAGAGCCGCCCGAACCGGCCAGCACAGGCGCGGCTACCGGGTCGTCGTTTTCAGGGGTCGGACCCCATACCAGCGTCGCGCTTCCCGTTCGATAGGTTTCGGTGTAGGCGGAGGTGTCACGGGCGGGCAATCCCACCGATATCCAGTAGCGTTGGCCTGCAACTGCGGTAAACCCGAGGCTTACCGACATGATTGGGCCGTTGGTCGCGACCAGCTCCAGTTCGTCCAGGCTGTCGCCTTCGAACACCGACACCAGCAGGCGGATGTTGAGGCGCAATGCTGTCTCGGTCAATTCGTCCAGCAACCAGGTATAGTCGCCGTCCGCCGGCGCCGTCCAGGACCACCACTTGGTGCGAATGCCGCTTTCCTCGGGCTCCCCGGGTTCGACGGTCGCCGGAACGTCGACTCCTATGCCGTGCGACGCCGATGCGGCGCCCGGCAATTCGGTTGCACCCCCAAAATCGTCGTTGCCGGGTTGGCGGTCGGTCAGCGACCAGCTCAACTCGTACACCCCACCCGGCGTATGGACGTCCGGTGCGGCGACGGCAATGTAGTACACCTCGTTGGCGCGGGCGGGGAACGAGGCCGAGGCACCCGGGAAACCCGACACCAGTCGCAGGTCGGCAAAGTTCCGCCCCGTAAACGCCAGCGCGCGCAAATTGTTGTGATTGACCCGAAATTCCCATGCTCCATCGCTTGGCGCCCGCCACCGGTGCCAGGCAGTGGCCGCCATTACCCCGAACAGTTCGCCGGGCTGCAGTGTGGCTCCCGCGTTGTTCCCCTTCACACTGCCTTCCACTCCGGCAATGGCGCCGGCTCTGCCGAGGTCATCGTTGGCCGGCCGGGACCCCTGGGCCCAGTCGAGCCGCAGGCTCGGCGCCCTCCTGACGTAACTGATGCGGATCAGGTAAGCCTGCCCCTGTTCGGCAAAGAACTGCACGCCTTGACGTCCCGACCCAATGCGTTGGAGAGCCGCGACCGCCTCGCCCCGGAAGGCGTCCACCAGGGCGAATTCGGGGGAGGAGAACCGGTCGTTCGCGACCACACTGAACCAGACCGCTCCATCTTGCGGAGCGGTCCAACTGTACCAGACCGAACCGTTGGCGCGAGGCGGAAAACCCCTGTAAGCGGGTTCTCCCGATTCCGTTGTGGCACGAAGCAGATCGACTTCCCTGTGACCCTCGGCGCCATCGAGCCGGTCGGCATCCGCGAACCGGTCGTTCGACGGCGCCGGGGCTTCGCGCGGCTCGACCTTGCCGGTCCCCGGCCTGCGCACCAGAACGCTGGTCGATGCCGGATTCGCATTCCAGCCATTGGCCTTGATGTACAGGCGATAGGCTCCGCCGCCGTCCAGACCGGGATCCCACAACGTCAAGTCGGCCTGCCAGGTTTCGCCGACCGCGAGTTCGCCGACCGGAATGGGAGAATCGAGGCTGGCTTCGGAACGGATTTCGATGCCATCCTCCCTTCTGGTCGTAACCAGAAATGTCCCGACGCTATCGCACCGGCCTCCTTGCGCTAATCGGCAGTCGAGGTGAATGCTCGTTCCGGCTGCGACGTAGGAGCGTGCTCTTGCCGTCAGCCTCACCGTCGGCCCACGCCCGATCCCTACATCGACGACCGCCCTGTTTGCGGCGATCTCCAGATCGGGCGTCGATGACCCGCGGATCATCGTCCAGGAGAGCGCCGCTTCAGGGGCTGTGCCGTAGACCCGGGGGGCGGTTACCTTGGCACGGTATAAGCCCGGCAGCGGGTTCCGGACGATGATCCACTCCACGTTGTCTATCCGTGAAGTGGAGGCGAATTCGCCGCACTCCGCCTGTCCGCAGTCGACGCCCCGGTCGAGCCAGAGGTCGAGATCGTGCAGCACCGTGGCGGCAATTGTCTCGGCGGGGGGTTCGTCCCAGGTCACTACCAGATCGAGCCGGCTCGTGCCTTCCGGCACGTAGATGTCCCTGTAGGCGTACTTGCCGCTCGAGATCCTGGAGACGTGACTGCCGCTGATCCAGCCGTCCGGCCGATTGCGATTCAGGATGCTGGTGCGGGCGGAAGCCTTGCCGAGCCCGTAGGCGGCCTGCAGCGCTCCTGGCCCATCGGAATTGTTCGCCATGAACCCGGTGCCGTCTTCCAGCCAGGCATCCGGCCTGATTGCGCTGGACATGATTCGCGCCCGTGTCAGCGCAGGCCTGCCACGATAAGCCCGGCTGACATCCATGATCAGCGCCGCCACACCCGCAACCGCCGGACTGGCCATGCTTGTACCACTGGACTGCAGGTAGTCACCCAAGCTGCCGCCTCCCGCGGCCGAAACGACGTCGAATCCGGTCCCGACCACCTGCGGCGCGAGCCGCCCGTCGGCTGTCGGGCCCCGGCTGCTGAAATCCGCAATGTTTCCGTCGTCAAAGATCGCGCCCACCGCGAGCGAGTTCTTGGCAGCGGCGTACTGCGAGAATCCGTGAATATCCACATTCCCCTGGGAAACCACGTAAAGCTGGCCCTGGCTCCAGACGAGGGAATCAAGCTTGCGCGGACCTGCGCCCCTGCCCTCATGTGTCAGGTTGGCTGCACTCAAACTCATATTGACAATGAGTGGTTTGACGTGCGCATCCGACCAACCGGCCCCGGGGCAGCCAATCGGGTGCGCGAGAAAGTCCATGCCGCGCAGAACGAAGGCATCGGATCCCAATCCCTGGCTGCCCAGCACCTTGGCAATGCGGATGTGCTTCACCGAGGGCGCCATGCCGGCGAAGCTGGGTACCACGTACCCGTTGCCGGCAATGATCCCGGTGACGTGGGTACCGTGGCCCCTCTCATCCACCCACAGGTCTTCATCGTCAACGAGAGCATCGAAATACACCAGATTGGCGCCGCAGATACTCTCCCGATTCGAGGCGATATCCAGGTGGCTGACGTTGAGGCCGCTGTCCATGACGGCGATGGGCGTGGAGGCGCCGGCCGTTCTCGAAAAGAGACCTCCGGAACCCAGGTAGGTACGCAGGGCATCCGCGCCCATTGCCGGTACGGCCGTATCATGCGCGGCCCGGACGATGCCCACGGGTTCGATCGCGAGTACGAAATCCTGCGCGGCGATGGGTTCCAGCACCTCGGGAGTCAGGTTGGCGGCGTACACCCGAATGTCCGGGTCGAAACGGCCCACGACGGCGCCGAGGTCTTCCAGGGCTCGCCGCCAACGCCCGTCCGGGTCGCCGGTCATGAGGGTGACAAATGCGGGTATCTGCTCGGACGGTGGTTTGGCCCGTACTTCCTCGGCGAACGCCCCGGGCAGTTTTTTCCGGACCGGCAGGGCGCCCAACCCTCCGACGCCGGGCAGCGCGGCGATCGATTCCAGCCGGTGCGCATCGCCGGGAAGCCTGGCGCGCGCCAGGTTGCCCGCGGAACCGAGCATACGGCCACCCAGTTCTTCGATACCGGGCGCGATGTCGCCGGGCCGGGCGGTGCCGTCAAGACGGATCCACCCGAAAGACCAGTCGCGACCGGCCTGGGCGGCCTGGCTCACCAGATCTTCGATCGACGACGTGGAACCAAGCCAGTCGAGACCGTCGTTCGATCGGTTTTCCGCTTTGCCCAATCGGCGTTCGATCGGCCCCTCGAACATATCGCCGTCGTCCCCGGCAAGCGAATAGCCGTCGGGAGGCTTGGGCAGCGCCTGTTCGTCTGCCTGATTGAAAGCGACCCCTGCTCCCAAAGCCGGTGGAGCGCCCCGCACCACTGGTTCCGCGAGCAGGCCGCTACTCTCCGCGGCAATGGATGCCACCGCGGCTTCGAGCAATGGCTGCCGGGCGCTTTGTGGTTCAGTGTCGGGCGGCCGGTCCTGGCCGAACAAGGATGGGAACAAGAGCAGAATGGCAACGCTGGCGAAGCCGGCGAGCAGCCCCAATGTGCCAATCGTCTTTCCTGTCCGGGTACCGAATGCAATGCTGGAATTCATGTGTCCTCGTAACGCTTGGGGTCATGGCAAATCCGACACTGTTCCGCCCCCCGGTTCCTTCAGGATCGAGCCGGAATCGACTATTGGACTGGCCGGTCAGGCATTTGGTTCCGTGCCGATGAGGCTTGCATCGAGCCGCATCTTCCAGATGACCGCAGGTCGGCCAATGCGGCTGCCGGGGAGGACTACAGTTGCAAGCGGCGGGCCGACCCAATGGGCCGGAGGCTCCGTCAGAACGAGCGCATCGCTAACGGGGTGCCGGCCGCGCGGCTCAGCGCACCTTCGTTCATTTGCGCTGTCCGCCGGACCCCGTCAGCAACACCAGGCCAGCGGCAATCAGCATGGGCACGGCAAACACCAGGAAGAGCAGCGGCGCCTCGATCTCGATGCCGAGCAGAAATCCCGCGATTGCCGGCGACAGGACGGCGCTGAAACGCCCCATGCCGATGGCCCAGCCGATGGCCGTGGTGCGTATGCCGACGGGGTAGACGTCCGCGACGATGGCATAGAGCGCAATCATCGCGGCGTTGACACCAAGGCCGATGCAGACAGCCAGCGCATAGAGATAGTCGATCTGCGACAGCGTGAGGCTGAACGTGGCCATGGCGATAAACCCGAAACCCATGAGCAGCGCGGCGGTCGCATAGATGGAGAGCCTCGCCGTGAGCGCCCCGATGGCGAGAATGCCGAGCAACGCCCCCACCTGGATCAGCACTCCGACCGACACGCCCTCCGAGGCATCGAACCCCGCATCCACCATCAGCTTCGGTGTCCAAGACTGGGCGAAATAGAGCGTTGACATGGTGAGGAAGAAGGCGCCCCAGACCAGAGCCGTCTGCCTGCGATAGGCCGGCGCGAACAGTTCGGTGACACGGCTGGTTGCCGGCGCCGGTTCAAGGCCGGCATCCGGCAGGCTGTCGAGCGGCGACTTCTTCATCTTCTCGAGCAACCGGTTGACCCGGCTCAGCGTGTCTTCGTCGCGGCGCGTCAGCAGGTACTCGATCGACTCGGGGAGAAACACCAGCGCCAACGGAATCATCAGCCCCGTGACCAGCCCGCCGAACAGGAACACGGCCCGCCAGTCGAACGTCTCGAGCAGGTACACCGTGACGATGCCGCCGAAGATGGCGCCAATCGGATAACCCGCCATGGAGATGCCGACCGCGGCGGCCCGCCGCCGGTCGGATGAGTATTCGGCCACCATGGCGGTGAGGCTCGCGATCATGGCGCCGATGCCGAGCCCGGTGACGACCCGTGCTACAGCCAGTTGAGCGAGGCCTTCCGTGAAGGCGCTTGCCAGCATTCCGGCGCTGGTGACGATCAGGCTCGCCAGGATGGCCGGGCGCCTGCCATAAACGTCGGCCAGCGGGGACAGGAAGAGCGATCCGGCCGTCATGCCGGCAAGCCCCGCACTGAACAGGATGCCCAGCGATTCCGGCGACAGCTTCCATTGCCCGGCGATTTCCGGTGCGAGAAAGGCGATGACGAGAATGTCGAAGCCATCGAGGACGTTGATGCACAGGCAGACGGCAACCGCACGAACCTGGAAGAAGGACATGCGGCCACGGTGGAGTTGCTCTTTCAGTACCGGATCCATCCTTAGATCTTTGCCATGATTCCTGACTGGGCGACGCTTCAGCCCCAGTAAAGCGGTGCCCGGTTGCGAACTTTACTCGATCAACCGGCCCGGCTGCCGGTTGCACGGCGTTTCACCCTCAGACCGACGAATTGACCCGGTGCACGGCACCTCCAAAGCCAGGCCCTCCGATGGTTTGCGCTGGCCCGTCGACGGGCGGCGTGAGACCGAAACGGCGCAACGCAAGAACCCGAAATTGTCCAGCGCCTGCAAACCGAACGTCATTTCGCTAGCATGGCGGCTCCGCGAACGGCCCGAAGGAGCATTGCATGGCTGAAACCATGATGGCGTACCCGGAACTGCGTCACCCGTTCGAGGAGACGCCGATACACCCGCCGGGCAGTACCACGGTGTTGTACCAGGGCCGGGAGGTGACGCTTGCCGAAACGGGGGCCGGCGACGGCCTGCTCATCCGGCCGGATGACCTGCCGAGCGTGAACGGCTTCGAGTTGAAACCCGAAGGCGCCTGTCGGGAAGAAGTGTGCATTCCGTTGAACGAGGATGTGCTGATTCGACAGGACGGCACGGATTGGTTTGACCTGGCCGCCTTCGCGGACCTGGTCGGCCAGCCCCATGTAGCCGACCGGCCCGCCGGCGTGTGGAGCTTCGCCGAGATACCGGCCAGGCGCGAAAGCATGATGGTCGATGCCATGGCGCCGGACTTCGAAGTGACCGACCGCCAGGGCAACAGCATCGGCACGGCAGATCTCAAGGGCAGGAAGGCGCTCATCGCCACCTGGTCGTCCTGGTGAGGCTGCATGCTCGACGTGCCCGTGTGGCAACGCATCTACGAGGAAATCAACGACCCGAACTTTGTGCTGATCTGCGCCGCGCAGGACACCGGAGGCGAGGCGGCAGCTGGCCCCATCTTCGATGCGGCGAACCCCACCTACGTACAGGTCGTGGACGAAGATCACATCATCAGCAGCGCCTTCAATTTCGTGAACGTGCCTTCCGCAGCCTGGATCGACGAGACCGGCAGGATCGTGCGCATTGATGAAGGCACCTACTCGGCGATTCACGAAATCGAAGCCGGCGATCAGAAGATCACCTTCGGCAACGACGTCTACGCCCCGGCGTTGAAGGATTGGGTGGCGAAAGGGGCCGAGAGCAGGTTCGTGCAGTCCGCCGCCGCCGTCTCCGGGAACATCCGCAAGCACAGCTTCGCCCAACAGCAGGCCGACGCGGCGTTCCGGCTCGCCAACCTGTTCCGGGCGCACGGCCGGGAAGACAAGGCGGAACGCTACTGGGAGATGGCCCGGTCGCTGAACCCCGACAGCATCAACTTCATCCGGCAGAATCTCACCCTGACGGAAGAAGGTTCGGCCGGCGAGACGTTCCGCAAGGTAATGATGGAATACGCCAGCCAGGGCAAGGACTATTACCGGCCGCTTGACATGGAGAAGCCCTGACCTTCCGGGCCGCCCCCCGTCAGACTGTGGCAACTGGCGCACAGCGACAGGAATTCGCCATACAGGCCACTGCGCAGTTCCGTGGAAGCTGCCAGGCCACCCTGCTCACCCATTCCGCTCGCACGGCTCAGCAGTTCACTCATCTGCGATTCGTTTTCCGCGGAACCTGCGCCTTCCGCGCCGGAGCCGGCGAAGTCGGAGATGTCCAGATGAATCTCCGAGAGGATGGCGGCGCCCCGGTTCCAGGCTGAATCGGACGGCCCGATCAAGCCCTCCCACATGCGATCCGCAGCCCACAGATGCCGTTGCATCTGGGTCATGAGACTCTGCTCCTCCTCGGGGGGACGCTCGTCGAACCCGAATGCGATCGATACACCGCTGGCGCGGTGACAATCCCCACAAGTCCGAGCGATTTCGCTGACCGCGCTGGCGGCGGCAACCAGGTCTGTGGCGTCGGCTGCGCGGCTCGCGTAGCGACGCATCTCCTGCACATACGGCATCCAGGGCAGTGACAGGCCCGGGGGTTCGGAAGACGCGAGCCACCGGGCCGGTTCCCGCACGTCTGGCAAATTGCCGGCGATCACAGCGTCTTTTATCTCGCTGATCTGCTCGAGGTGGCCGTGCATGTGCTCGAGGAAGGCGGTGTGTATGTCCTCTGACGGTTCCCCGGCCAACACGGGAGCATTCAGAATCGGCAGCAGAAACAGTACCAAACCAGAGCGTATTCGAAACGACGTCATGACTATCCTTGCCTGACTGGTCTATGGTGGAGACTCGATATTCGGCGGGCCCTCCGCAATCGGAGACTACCACAAAGGTTCAGGGAACAACCTCAGAGTGGCCGTATCGCTTCCGCAGTTCGATCCAGGGCGGACCTTGGGGAGCGGTTCGAGAAACTGAACTTCGAAGCGCTGGCCTGACATGCGGGAAGACGCGCAGCGGTCGAGGGAACCCTCTATCAACTCGTACCGTCCAGTGGCTTGTACCTGAGGTCTCTCGCCGCGTATGGTCGAATCTCATGGAGAAAGGAGCAGCTTGGATGCGATCCTATTTTGAGTTCGCCGGCCGGACCCGCACGCTGGCAGTAACCTTCGCCGCCACGGCGGCGTTCCTGGTTCTGGTGTTCCCGAATCTTCCAATCGGCGGCGAGATGCTCGACATGAAGCCCGGCTACTCGCACGAAGAGGCGATGGCGTCGATGGAGGAATACGGACCGAGTGGCAGGACGACCTACGCATGGGCAAGCGCCGTGCTCGACACGCTTTTTCCCGTTATCTACGTCACGTTCCTTGCCGGCCTGATCTACCGCTTCCGGCTGACCGAGGGGACGTGGATTCTGGCGTTCATCCCGGTTGTCGCCGGCCTCGGGGATTTGGCGGAGAACGCCCAGATCACCGCCATGCTTCTCCAGTACCCCAACGTCGGCGCCATCCAGGTGGCCTGGGCGTCGGCTTTCACCCTGGTAAAGGGCTGGATTCTCCCGGTCTGCCTGATTCTTGGACTGGGGCTGTTGCTTGTGGCGCTGCTGCGCGGTGGGATTCGCGCGATCCGCGACAGCAGAGGCGGCGACTGATCATCGGCGTTGTAGGGCGGGCGAACAAAACTCCACCGAGATCCACATCCGTGAACCCTGAACGCCTGAAAACCCGCATCCGCTCCCAAGCGATGCGGCTGATGGCCTCCGAGGCGTTCCTGCGCTCATCAAGGCGCCGGGCGCGGCTCAGGCGAAGGCTGTCCGGCGAAGCCCAGGCGGTGCACTACTTTCATCAGGTGGACGATCCCTACAGTCACCTGGCGGTGCAGAAACTGGATGCCCTGAATGCGGCCTACGACCTGCCGTTCAAGGTCCATCTGGTGTCAGGGCCCGCCGCCGCCTTTCAAGGCAGCAGCGAGCACTTTGCGGCTTGGGCGCTCAACGATGCGAGGAGCGTCGCCGCCGGCTACGGCGTGGCGTTCGATGCCAAGACCCTGCCGCAACCCTCGAGCGTGGATCAAGCCAACGATCGGCTGGCACCGCATCTCGATGCCGCCGAATTTGCGGCTCAAGCGTTCGCAACGGGCGAGGCGCTCTGGTCGGGTGCGTTGCAGCCTGCGGATTCCGGCGGCACGGGCCGGGAAGCCGTACGTCGGGGCGTCGCACTGCGGGAGCGGCTGGGCCACTATCTCGGCGGGATGTTCCACTTCGACGGCGAATGGTTCTGGGGTATCGACCGGATTCGGCTGCTCGAGGCGCGCCTGATGAACGAAGGTTTCGGCGGCGGCGAGCTCTGCGTACCCGAACCGGTTCCCGTTGACACTTCCGGCCTCGATGCCGGCGACGTCATCCTGGAGTACTTCCCGTCGCTGCGCAGCCCCTACACGGCGGTCGGCCACCAGCGGGTGCTGGACCTGATCGCCCGCAGCGGCGTCACCGTGAAGCTGCGCCCGGTGATGCCCATGCTGATGCGCGGCGTGCCGGCCCCGCGCCCCAAGCAACGCTACATCCTCACCGACGCGGCGCGGGAAGCGCGCGCCCATGGCGTGCCGTTCAAACGCATGGTCGATCCCTTCGGGGAGCCGGTCAGGCACGCCTTCGCGCTCTTTCCCGGCGCCGTTGCGTTGGATGCGGGCATGGCCTTCGTCACGGCCTACCTCGCCGCCGCCTGGGCGGAGGGAATCGACATCTCGACGGAGGCGGGCCTTCGCCAGGTGGCAGCCAATGCCGGCTTGAACTGGAGCGAGCTGCGGGCGGCGAACCGGGATACGGACTGGTCGGCGCTTTTGGACGACAACCTGAACGCCATGCTGGATGCAGGCCTTTGGGGCGTGCCGAGCTTCCGCGTCATCGGCGGCATTGAAGAGGACGCCTACGCCTGCTGGGGCCAGGATCGCATCTGGCGGGTCGAGAACGAGATCGCGAAGCGGGCTGGTGGAACGCCGGGCGGCGCCCTGGCTGGCAAAAACCAGGCCGGATAGCCAACCCCGCCCGAGGCGCCGGCGTCGTCGGCATGCACAAGATGGTCGAACTGGCCCGCCGGGCTGAGCAGGCGGGTATTGACTCGATCTACCTGACCGAAGCATGGCGCAGCGGCTTTGTCGGCCTGGCGGCCACGCCCACCAGGCTCGGGAATAAATCCGTAACGCATTGCGTTATATGACGCACAACGTTATAGTTTAGACAGTGATCCGTTCGTTCAAAGACAAGCGCGCTGAAGCCATATTCAACGGCGAACGCGCCAAGAGGCTTGCGACCGAGATCCAACAGCGGGCACGGCGCAAGTTGCGCATGCTGGACGCGGCGACCGTACTCGACGACTTGCGAGTCCCGCCATCGAATTGTCTGGAAAAGCTGCGAGGCGACCGCCAGGGACAGTACAGCATCCGCATTAACGACCAATGGCGTATCTGCTTCGATTGGCGGGATTCCCACGCAAAGGACGTGGAAATCGTCGACTATCACTAGAGGTCAAACATGCTCGAAAACATACATCCGGGAGAGGTGCTTCTCGAGGAGTTCCTCAACGAATTCGGTATCAGCCAAAACCGGTTAGGCCGGGAAATTGGCATGTCGCCCCGCGCGATCAATGAGATTGTTCACGGCAAACGTTCGATCACCGCGAACTCGGCGTTGCGCCTGGCGAAGTACTTTGGAACCTCTCCGGCATTCTGGCTGAACCTACAGACCAGCTATGACTTGGAGGAAGCCGCAAAGGCGTTGGACCTCAGCGGCATCACGAGGTTCGCGGTTGCATGAGCGCAAGCGCATTGTTCTGGTTCAGGACATCTGGGACAGAGACGGGAGAATAGGAACAACTGCCGGAAGTCTGACGATCTGAACTTATCGCGATCGAGATTTCGCCGGATGGGAGCCTGAGCGGGCTGGACATGCGCGGGTCGCGAGGTGAGAGATGGGGACGATCAAAGGTGTGGAGCGGAAATCACGAGCATTTTGTGTCACCAGAACGAGGTTCTGTTTGATGCATCGAGCCAAAACCGAGTGATCAGGCGCGCCAAGCCCAGTTTTACTGCCACCATGACTCAGGCCACGTTTTTCCACGGCCGCCCGGACGGGCGCCCCCGTTGCGGGTGAGCCCTGGCGTAGAGTTCAGCCGCTTCAAACGCTTCACGCGCAACCTCTGGATAGTCGTCCAGGAGATCATCGATGGTGTCGCCATCCTGCAGGCGCCCCAAAACGGCATAGACCGTGATTCTAGTTCCGGCTATCGCCGGTGTACCGCCGAGAATGTCCTCATTCGATGTAATACATCGATCACGCGCTTCACGGTATCGCTCCGCGGAGTCAAGCGGGTCTGCTGCCAATCGTTCAAGATCGAGAATAGCGCCGGGAGCGAATTCGATGGCCTTGAGCTTCATGGGCTCAATGCTAGCCACGCACCCCCAGATTGATCGCTTATGCCGCAATGGGAGATCGTTAAGCCTGGCTGCTTGAAGTGCATGAAAGTAGGCGACTGCGCGGATCGGGAGAAAGCGCGTCGCCCCACCCCGAAACCGGGCAGATGCAGCGAGAGGTTCGAGTACGTGCGCTTCGACCGCCTTCTCGATCACGGTGCGAGACACTCCCGACAGGGCAGCGGTTTCGCGAATCGTCAAGTCTGGTGTGAGCGGCATAATTCATTCCTTGCTAGGGATGAATATAGTGCCCTGCCTTTCGGATGGCAAGAGACTCATTGCATGGATTCCAGACGTCCACTGCTTTGCTAACGTGCCTTGGAGGAACAGGTTCCGTCCGGCCAAGCCTGTGGGCGCTGGGCAGCGCTAGGCGAACAGCGGCTCCCTGATGATGAACTCCCACGGCGACACCATGTCGCCGACGGGCACCTCGATCAGGCCCGGCTCGTTCGACATCTGAGGCTCCGCTATCCCTTGCGTGGAGTTCTCGCGACCGAGTATTGGAGAGCGGCAGTTCATGGTCAACTTTTGTGCGGGAGAATAACCGCCTGAAACTTGGCGATCTGAGCGTATGGCGATGGAGATTTCGCCGGATGGGAGCCTTAGCGAGTTGGGCATGCGCCGGTCGCGAGGGGAGAGGTGGGAGCGATCAGGGGTGAGGAGCGGAGATTTCCGCGATTCGCTCGTAGGTGAGTGTCAGGCGATGTTCTGGAACATCCCGTCCTGGTTCTGAGTATCGAGGCGCTTTGAACGCTGAGGCGGTGCGTCGCCTCGCGTACAATTGCGGGTTTCGCCGTGGTACGACAGCATGAAACTGGGATTGGGAATCGGCCCGTTCGGGCCGCCCGGGGGTGCGCGGCTGATCGCGCTCGCGAATGAGGCCGAGTCGCTCGGCTACGACACCGTCTGGGCGCCGGAGATCTATGGGGCGGACTGCTTCACGCCGATGACCTGGATCGCGGCGCACACGGAACGGATCAACGTGGGCTCCTCGATCATGCAGATCTCGGCCCGCACCCCCGCGAGCGCGGCGATGCACGCGGTGGCCCTCGACTACCTTTCCAACGGGCGGCTCATTCTGGGTATCGGGGTGTCGGGCCCGCAGGTTGTCGAGGGCTGGTACGGCCAGCCCTACCCCAGGCCGCTCGCCCGGACGCGCGAGTGGGTGTCCATCTTCCGCAAGATCGTCTCGCGGGACGGGCCGGTGGCGTTCGACGGCGACCACTACCAGATGCCCCTGCGGGGCGGCACGGGGCTCGGCAAGCCGCTGAAACTGATCCTGCACCCGGTGCGCGAGCACATCCCTGTGTATCTCGGCGCCGAGGGCCCGAAGAACGTTGCGATGGGCGCCGAGATCTGCGACGGCTGGATTCCTATGTTCCTCTCGCCGTACCGGATGACGGAGCAGTACAAGGACGCCATGGCGATCCGGAACCGGGACTTCGAGATCGCCGCGGCTACCACGGTGATCGTCAGCGACGACGTGCAGGGCGCCATCGACCAGGTGAAGCGGGACGTCGGCTTCTACGTGGGCGGCATGGGCGCGAAAACGTTCAACGTGCACAAGGACCACGTGAGCCGCATGGGCTTCGGTGAGGCGGCCGACCGCATCCAGGAACTGTTCCTGGCGGGCCGCCGCGACGAGGCGGTCGCCGCGGTACCGGACGAACTCTGTGACGAGATCTCACTGCTCGGGCCGCGGGAGCGCATCCGCGAGCGGCTGCAGGCTTGGCGGGACAGCCCGGTGACCATGCTCATCGTGGGTTCGGGAGACCGCGACACCCTGCGCCTCATGGCCGAAGAAGTTCTTTAGACAGGAGCCCCGGCAGAGCGACACCGCCCGGGCGCTGCTCGGCAAGACTGTGGCGACATGCCACGGCGATGTCATGTCGCCGACAGGCACCTCGATCAGGCCCGGCTCGGCCGCCTCTCGTGTTCGAATTGGTGCGAGGATGGTGGCGATGGCGTCAGGGTTTTCGATGCAGTCGTTTACGCGAAACTTGCCGCCACGCTTCGGGCAGGTCTCTATGTCGATGGCGAGTACCCGTTGCAGACGCTGCATCCAGGTCATCGGTGCAAGGGGCCTATCGGTCTTGACTTCCTCGGTTCTGCGGTTGGCTACGAAACGATCGCAGGTACCGCACCACATCCACGTCGCGTCACCCGCTGGTTTGATCCTCATTCTGTTGCATGGTAATCAGCCAAGTTTTAAAACGTTCCGCAAGATAACTTCGAAGTTTATTTTGTAATTATGCTATTTTATTGGTTATGAACCATTCAAGAAAGCAACGTTTAAAGCCGCTCCTAGATACGGTGCCGCCCGGCTTCGTGGTGGACACGCCCTGGCTGACGGCCCGCGGCATCGACCCGAAGTCCATCCACGACTACGTCGCCCGCGGCTGGCTCGAGCGCCTCGTCCGCGGGGTGTACCGGCGACCGACGCCACAAGGCGCTCCGAGCGACGAGGCGTTCTGGGCCATCCTTCTCCTTTCCCTGCAGCGGCTCATGAACTACCCCGTCCATCTCGGTGGGGAAAGCGCCCTCGACCTGGCCGGCCACACGCATTACCTGCATCTCGGAGGAACCCCGCGCGTGCATTTCTACGGCGACGTACCGTCCTGGCTGAAACGCCTACCCACGCCCACGGAGATTGTCGTCCGCCGGCGCACGCTTTTCGGCGACAACCCGCTCGGCACCGAGGGGTTCGATGTCGGGGACAGCGCGTTGATCCACGCGTGGCACTGGCCCATCCGGGCGTCGTCTCCAGAACGCGCCATCCTCGAAGCGCTCGACGAGTTGCCCCGGCACGCGAGCTTCGACAACCTCGATATGGTCTTCGAGGGCCTGATCTCGCTGCGGCCTCGCCGGCTCACTGCGCTGCTGCGCGACTGCCGCAGCGTCAAGGTCCGCAGGCTGTTCTTCGTGTTCGCCGACCGGCATGACCATCCGTGGCGCGAGCACGTCGACGCCTCGGCAGTCGACTTCGGGTCCGGGCCACGGGCCCTTGTCGAAGGTGGGCGGTTCCATCCGGACTACCGCATCTCCGTACCCGAAACGCTGATACCCGCAGAGCCCCGAGCCACGGACGACGATGCTTGACCGCTACCTGGAACAGGTCCGACTGCTGCTTGGCGTCCTGCCCGTGATCGCGCGGGAGACCGCATTCGCGCTCAAGGGCGGCACGGCCATCAATCTGTTCTACCGGGACCTGCCGAGGCTGTCCGTCGACCTCGACCTGACCTGGCTGCCCGTGGCGGATCGCCAATCATCGCTCCGAGACATCGACTCCGCCCTCGACCGCATCGCAGCGGCGATCGCGGTGGGCGACTCGCGGCGCTTTCCGAACCATCGATCCCATTCAGAGCTTAACGGACCGTTGGTACAATTAGTGACATTCGAGAACGAAATACCTCTCGAGAGGCATAGATGATCGATACCTCGACCGCGCAAGACGTCATCGAAACGGCGATCGATAAACTAGCGGAGATGAATCCACAAGAGACCGATGGAGATTGGCTCGAGGTTGTGACAGTGGAGTCCGGTCCATTCATCAAGGAGTGGGACGTTGCGGATTGCTGGCTTTGGGGCAAGTGGCCGGATAGAGAGGCACACTTCCCGGGCACCACCGGTTTGGATGTAGGGATTGACGCCGTCGCCACGCGTCGCAGCGATGGGAAATACATCGCAATTCAGTGCAAGTCGCGCCGCCTTGACGACGAGGGGCGCGGCGCTTCAATCAAGAACGACGAGATAGCCAAATTCGCGGCTGCGTCCGCTTCCGACTTCTGGGCCGAACGCTGGCTGGTTACCAATGGCGACAATCCACTTGCCAGTGGCGCAATGCAATCAGCGTCGATGCACGACAAACCCCTCAAGCTGGTCAACATCACAAACGACATTTATCAACAACGGCAAGCGCATGCCGCCCCCGAAGATTGTGAACACTGCCAGCCGAATCCAGACGGCGACGAACGAATGCAGACTAAATCCTGCATGCAAAACGAAGCCGTCACCAACAGCGTCCGCATACTGAGGGAACAGGAACGCTCGGAGAGCGGAGGGCTGCCCATGGGCGAAGCCCGAGGCAGGATCATTCTGCCCTGTGGAACGGGAAAGACACGAATCTCGCTTCGGGTCATAGAAGAACTGACGCCTGCAGACGGACTGTCCATCGTCCTTTGTCCTTCCATTGCGCTCGTTGCCCAGATCAGACGCGAATACCTGCAATACGCATCTATTTCGATAGACGTGCTGGCAGTCTGCTCGGACGCCACGGCTGGCTACGACCCCAAAAAAGAAGGGACCCGCAACGCCACGCTTGATCCGACCGTCGACAACAGCAATGTCAGCGCATCCGAAGTGAAAGGCAAGGTGACCACGGATGCCGGCGAAATAGCGGACTGGATGCACCTGAGTACTTCCGGCAACGGGATCAAGGTTCTCATTGGCACTTACCAAAGCAGCGCCAGGGTATCGGAAGCACTGCTGAACGCAGGTGTCAGAGCGTGTGTATTGATTGCCGACGAAGCCCACAGAACGGCGGGACTGAAGCGCAGGAACTCCAAGTCCGCTGCCGCGAACGAAGAGGAACTGCGCCTTCGCGACTTCACCGTCTGCCATGACAACGACAGGTTCCCTGTTACCTACCGCGTTTATCAGACGGCCACGCCGCGCATCTACGACGGCAAACGGCCCACCGGCAATCCGAACTGGATAGTACGCTCGATGGACGACGAAACCACGTTCGGAGTGGAGTTGTACCGCAAGAGCTACCTGGAGGCTGTCCGCAACCTCTGGTTGTCGGACTATCGCATCATCGCCATGGGCATCAACGATCCCGTGGCGTTCAAGACGGCGAACGATCTGGCCAAGGCAACCAGAAGCACAGGACGCGGTCAACTGACGACCACGGATTACCTAAGGGGCTTGGCATTCGCGCTGACGATGGGCGGCGCCACCAAAGGCGACGAAGTGGACATCAAGTCGTGCATCGCTTTCATGAACACCGTGGACAAGTCCAAGAACATGGCGGCAGACCTCCAGACCGACAATGTCAAGAAGTGGGTCTCGCGATGGCTCGACGAGAACGCGAATGGCAGGGCCGCGTCCGACTACAGTCTCGAACACCTCGACGCTTCGAGCAACGCTGCGGCGCGCGAAACCGCGAAGGGACGGTTGGCCGCTGCTGACGCGGCGCACCCTCACGGCATCATCAATGTTGGGATTTTCGGAGAGGGTACCGATTCACCGTCATTGAGCGCTGTGGCTTTCCTTGAGGCCCGCAAGAGCCCCATCGATGTCGTTCAGGCCGTCGGAAGGGCGATGCGTACCGCGCCCGGAAAGGAGCTGGGCTACATTGTTTGCCCCATTCTGATTCCACCCACCGCCGACCCCGAGAAGTGGCTGAGCAACAGCGCTGCCGAGGAAGGGTGGCAGGAATTGGGGCAGATACTGCTCGCGCTGCGCGCCCACGACCAAAGAATTGAAGAGAACCTTGAAGAACTCCTGCAACTGTACATTCCCAAGCCACCACCGGTGGAGCGCACTTTGGTGGCGGTCGCCATGGGGGAAGGCAGGCGCATCCAGTACGGCGAAGTCGAAGGGCCTCCCGGTGCCGCGCAGGAAGCGGTTGAGCAGGCATTAGCAGGCAAGAGCCGTGCTAGAGCGGGTATACGACGCTTGAACGAAAAGCCCACCGATGATGGTGAGTCCGGGGTGTTACGCATACGCCAAGAACCCCGCGAATTCGATGTACCCAGCACTGGCGATGCCCTGGAGATCACTCAAGTACTCACTGGAAAGAAGAACAATGATGGAACTGTCGAACTGCGCGCGGACTCGGTGGCCCGGGACAAGCCGAAAGCGGGCGCGGCGCGGGGCGTTGTGAACATACTGCGAACCAAAGCCAAAGCCCGGAAGATGATAAATGCCGGTGAGGGCGGCATTCGCGTACAGCCGGGCGCGCAGCGCAAACCCCGAAAGACCGCCAAAGAACGAGCCGAGGAACAGGGTCAACTGATGCTCAAGTTGAGCGGGCTCGAAGACCATGGCAGCGCCATAAAAATGAATCTGCTGTCGAAGTCCGGGCTGAGCGGCAATCGGGTGATACGCGATCTCAATATATTGGAATCGAGTGTCGCTGAGGGAGCGCACCATATGCGGGCAGATGGATTGCTGCCCGCTCTGAACAGTCACTTCGGACTCGACCGGCTCAAGGAAACCGGCAAGAAGCAGGCGGACGGCTGCACCATTGGCGCGCTGTTGATGATGAACGCCGCCATGCTGCACCAGCGTATCAGCAACGGCGGCTGGCTGTCCGGCGTTAGCGATCTCTCACTCATCAAGAATCAGGCAAATGTCGTACAGAAGCTAAGCCGGGAATGGGAGCGCATCATGCGCCACGACTTCCGCCCTGTGCTCGAACCCGCCCTGGAAGCCATCTACGCGGTCGAGACGACGGGCAAGACTGCCGGTCTGGAGCGCGCACTGCATCATCTCGCCGCGGAAGCGGAGCGCATCGCCGAGACCTACGCCGACATGGGCGCAGACCATGCCGGGCCGCTGTTCAACCGCGTCATGGGCAACCAGGCATCCGATGGCGCGTACTTCACCAGGCCCATCGCCGCTTCGCTCGCCGCACGGCTGACCCTTGATGCCTGCGGAGACCAGGATTGGTCCGACCCAGAGGTCTGGCGGCGGCACAAAACCGTGGATTTGGCATGCGGCAGCGGCACGCTGCTTGCCGCCATGCTTTCCGACATGAAGCGCAGGGCGCTTGATAAAGGCGCGGACGCCGAGACGCTGAACCAGCTTCAGAAACTGGCGGTCGAGGATGTCATCAAGGGCTTGGACATCAATCCCGTTTCGCTGCAGCTCGCCGCGTCCCAACTGACCGCGGGCAACCAGCGCGTCAGCTACCGGAGAATGGGGCTGCATCTGATGCCTTATGGCCCCGATAAGCATGTTCCAGACCGGGTTTACGCTGGCACTCTCGAATTGTTGGGGCAGCGCGACGTCGTGCCAAGACCGAACGAGTTGGATTGGGGTGGCGATACCATCAATTCCCAAGCGACCTGGGAGGCGACGGACGACACCGAACTCGAAGATGCCGTGGATGCGGTGAAGGACACTCGCGTGGTCATCATGAACCCGCCGTTCACGAACAGAGAAAAGATGGGAGAGAAGTTTCCGAAGGACGTACAACAAGCACTTCGTTCGACCGTTGACCATATGGAGCGCATGCTCATCCGCAGCGACAACGAGATGGACAACTTTGCGGACAAGAACTCTATCGGGCCGTTATTCGTCGCGTTGGCGGACAGGTGCTTGCAGAGCCAGGCAGGCGTCCTCGTAATGATCAATCCCAGCATTGCCCTGTGTGCTCCGTCGGGATTGACCGAGCGCCGCGTACTGGCTGCGCGTTACCACATCCACACCATTCTGACCTGCCACCAGCCCAACAACATCAACTTGAGCCAGAACGTCAATGTCAACGAAAGCATCGTCGTCATGCAGCGACACAGAGGCGCGAGGCCGCCAACGCGGTTCGTCAACCTCGACAGACTGCCAACCGATGACAGGCACGGCCATGAATTGCACCAAGCACTTTCGAAGTGTGACGAAGGCCACCTGCGGGACGGCTGGGGCGAAGTGTTTCACTGGCCAGCGGAAAGCATAAAGGCCGGCGACTGGACGCCCGCAATCTGGCGCTCACCGACATTGGCAAAAGCAAGCCGGGAGTTTGCGTACCATCCCCAACTGCAATCCCTTGGTTCCATACCCGGTTGTACCGCTCACGACGGAAGCCGGAGGGTGCGCGAGAACTTTGACAGATCGATTCGCGACGACGAAGAAAGCATACCCATTCTGGAATCGAAAGGCGCTGAAGGCCAAAAGACGATCCAATCCAATCCCGATGGACATTGGGTTTTCAAAGAGGGACGAGAACGTCAGGCAAGACACTATCTGAAATGGTCATCGCACCTTTTGATAACCGCAGGGCAAGATAACAGGACAGCGCGATTGACCGCGACCGCGAGCGAAACCAGGTATCTTGGGCAGACTTGGTTTCCCGTGGTCGGGTTGTCCCCGGGCGAAGCGAAGGCCATTGCGGTATTTGTCAACTCGACACCGGGGCGGCTTCAGATTATGCGAAGTCCAGGCAAAAAACTGTCGTTTCCAAGCTATTCGCCACACGCGACAAAAAACCTCAGAGTACCCGACATCAAGGACGACCGTATCCGTCAGGCTCTTGCCGACTGCTGGGAGCGCACAAAGGACATGGTAGTTCCTCAGTTCCGCGACGGTGAGTGCGAAGTGCGCCGCCTCTGGGATGAAGCTGTAGCCGGGGCAATGGGATGGGACTCCGCCGAACTCACGCGGCTACGTCTGTTGCTGCACCGGGAACCGCATGTGCGCGGCCTGGGCTACGAGCAACACGCCGACGAAGTAGAGGTCGATCCCGCCGAGCGTCAGCGCTTCACAAAACTCGCCGACCAATGGGAATTGGAGACCGTGTTTCTATCCCACTCGGATCGCGCCGCCGAACATCCCGCCCACATGGAAATAATCGGTATGGGCGAACCCGTGGTGCCCCTGATACTGGAACGAATGAGGGAAGAGAGGGGACACTGGTTTTTCGCGTTGCGCGCCATCACGGGAGCCGATCCTGTGGATCCAGCCGACCGAGGCAAGATCGCAGTAATGCAGGATTCCTGGCTGGAGTGGGGCGAAGTCAATGGATACATCTGAATGGAGGCAATCGCTTGAACAAGTATTCCCAAGGCTATCCGGCGAACCGTT
This sequence comes from Gammaproteobacteria bacterium, assembly GCA_028821125.1. GTDB lineage: Bacteria > Pseudomonadota > Gammaproteobacteria > Pseudomonadales > Azotimanducaceae > Azophilus. The sequence goes on along the minus strand of JAPPHD010000107.1, from coordinate 17,870 downwards.
CGAAATTGTGGCCCCAGCCTCGATTCAATATAACTGCATTGCTTATGCGGCCGGTGACGCGAGCTCGTGGTGGGACACTGTGAAAGAAGATAGCTATTGGCCTGATTACGCCACACGCACAAGACGTATGGAAAGCCTCATTGAAGTATTCACCGGCTTGGAATTTCAGCGCTGCCGGAACAGCAGTCTTGAAAGCGGATTTGAAAAGGTCGCGCTGTACGATGAACAGGGACTGTGGACACACGCAGCACTACAAACGCCAACCGGACGCTGGCGCAGCAAAATGGGAAAAGGTCCGTTAATCGAACACATCAGCCCGGAGTCGCTATCCGATGGAATATACGGCAGTCCGACAGTTTACATGCGAAGGTCTGCGAACCGTTCGGCGATTTCAGGATAATGGTTCACAGTGCGCCGAAGACCGATGACACGAGTCAGAGCCCAAGTCCGCACCAACCCCGCACCACCACAATCCCCTCGAAGGTCGCCGCAGTGCGATCAACCGATTCGCCGTAGCGGGCCTCAATCTGCCCCGGAACGGCGGCGGGCTCGCCGCTCACCCCAAAGACGCCCAGCACCTCATCGCTGATCAGCGAGCCCGTTTTCGCCTAACGCCCCTGCTTGGACATGCGGTTCAGTTTCGGCTGCAAATTGCCAGCGCCGATGTTGTCGAGCACCGATTTGTAGGCGAGTTTGCAGCGTGATCTTCAGCGCTTGGTCCGCTTCGGGCCGACATAGACAACGTAAACGGGCTCCCCGTGACGGATCGGCCAAGAAAAGTGCAGGCGCAGCGTCAAGTGGCGTTCCTTGCCGTGCCACGGACACCATAGCGATTCACCCCGTTTCTCTGGGTGCGGGAACGTTAGTCGGTCTCCAAGTTCGCGCTTTTCCGTCGCTGAAGAATCCGTGAAAAGAGCATTGGCACCGCGGAAGTAATCACGGTCGATTCGGCGTGCTTCGTCAGTCGGTGTTCCAATGTCGTCAAATGCCCTTGCCTTGCGTTCCAGAATCCCAAGCAACGCAACGATCCGTTCCGCTGAACTTTTCGCGAACGGCACTCCAGACAGGTTGCCGAAGGCGTCGTCGGAGAAGACGAGTTGCGTGTATCGCAGACGACATGTTTTCTCAACGTCCGCCCATGCACCCATCGGCAGTTCGGCCTTGGCGAGGCCCGACTCCAGTTCCGGCACCGTCCGCCAGTTTGGCAGCGAAACGCCAGGATCGGTCCCTTCCTCCCCATCCGGTCTGAGAGCGACAAAAACAGGCCCGTAGTCCCAATGGGACGGTACGAAACTAACCAATGCACACTCGACGCCAAACAGGGATCGGAACGCAGCCTCGCCAACTCCCGACTCGGTGACGATCTCACCTCGACACTCCAGATAGTCGTCGGGGCCATGTCTGCGGAAATCGTCCCAGAAAGGTCCGGCCGAGGTCAGCCACGACATTACTGAACGCCGCTCGTCGTGCGACAGTTGCCCAATCGCCTGAACCATAGGTACACCTGGCAACGGCTCTGCGTTGAGCAAACCACGGCTGCATTGCATCTGTCTGCCGAAACGCCTCGCCGATGCACGCAACTGCTGAAGGATCCCCAAGGATTTCCGAAAGGTAGCGAGTTCGCGAAACTGGCCGTGTATCGAAAGATCGTTCGTGATCAGTTCCAAAACTCAACTCCAGCCCGCAAAGTAGTTCATATCTTTGTCGAACTGATCAAAGAAACCGTCTGGCCAGTAGTCGATGCTCCCGTCGTCCGCAAGCTGAGGACTTAGCACTACCGCGCCGCCATCGTCTTCGGCATCCCGCCGGGACCGAAAGAAGTGCAACGCCGCGTCGTTCCCTTTGAGTACGCCTCGTCTGACGGCCCGACGCACACCGTTGAGCAAGTGATCGCTGTGAGTCTCAAGCACCACCTGTACGCCAACGGCTGCGACTTCGGTCAGGAACTCACCCATCAGGGCTTGACCAGCGGGATGCAGGTGTACTTCCGGGTTTTCGATCAGGAGCAGGTCACCGCGCCTCGCGAACAACGATGATACGGCGATGGGCAGGACTTGCGTGATCCCGAAGCCCGTGTTTCCTGGTCGATGGAAGTCCGTCTGCGGTGACGTTCGAACTCCCAAGGTTAGCGAGTCGACGCGCGGTATCGGCGAAACCTCAAGCTCGCACCCCGGGAAAAACGCCGCCATGCGAGCCCCAACTTGCCGCAGCCCAGTCTTCGGCGTACCGGGAAGCGCAAGGGCATCGATAACTGGATCATCTCCTCGCGAGTACATCAGTGATACTGCATGCTCGCCCTTTGCACCAACGACACCGAAATGCTCCCGCCCTTCCAACGGATAGATGTCGCGAGGTCCCGTTCGCTCGGCCGTCAGATAAGACAGCTCGTCCAAGCGCAACACCAGATCCCTACCGTCCACTTCCTCCTCTTTCGGAAGCAACTGATAAAGTTCCATGATTTCGCCATCTGGGGCGAAATACTGCCGTTCGTCAACTACGACATTTGTGACGGTCAGCGACATGTCTGAGCGCTCCGCAGAGAACTCCCACCGAAACTCGGTATCGAGGTACCGCAATCCGATGCCGCAGCCTCGGCCCCCGCTCACATGATCGATGACATCGCCTGCCGTGCCGAGTCTTACCGCACTGCCGTTGAGCATTAACCGCGGCGACCAAAGGTGCTCCCGCACCGTCTGATGAAACAGCGCGAATGCTTGCATGACGGAGGATTTACCGGACGCGTTCAGACCCGAAAGCAGCGTGATCGACCGCAGCGGCAGCCGCAGCAACTCAAAGCACTTGAAGTGCAGAAGGTCAATTCTCTGGAACACCTAAGATTTCCTCCAACACCTCGGTCGATTGTGCGAATCTATGCCGAACACGCTCCCTGTCGTTGGTGGCGTAGGTAATTGAAATGGTGAAGTCCTCGTCCTGCAGGAGTTCGCTCATAGCCCACCTGAGTTCTTCCGCGCTTGCCGTCACGGACTCCTCCGAGTGGCCAGACAATCCCGTGGACATCACATCCCACAATGAGGCATTGATTACGCTCCGTCTCCCCTCTAGCTGCACCAAGGACTTCCGAAAGCAATGCCGATCAAACAAGAGTCGATTATTTGCGAGGCTGCGGCGGAAGCGTTCCGACAGTTCATCCATTTCATCTTCTGGCATCTTGTTCATTTGTGTCAGAGTCGCCGCAAGGAAGTCGTCCATGTCACCCCGATACTGGTCGACCCCAAGTACGGAGAAGGCACAGAAACGGTTGACGAATTCGCGGTCTCTCATGGTCCTCCAGTTCAAGCTATCACCAGTCACATCGAGAAACAGATCCGAAGTAGCTTCGTCCTTTAGAAAGCGGGTGGCATTACCCATGAAAAGGCAGTTTCGCATTTGTTGGCGCGTAAGCGGCTCCCCACCGTTCACGCGCTCGAAGATGTCCAAGCGCGCTCGAGGCGGGGCCTTGGCGTCAATGATGTAGAAGATGAGGTTGCAGTCCTCCACGCGATTCTGAAACTTCGTGGACAACTCCGAGAACCGATGGCCGTTCAATTCCGGCCGGTCGGGAAGCCGCAAACGAAAGCCGTCACCAACATAGTTTCTGAAGGTTGACAGCCGTTGCAGGCCATCCACCACGATGGCTCTACCTTGCTCATCTTCAGCCATGTAAAACACAGGCAAGGGTATCCGCATAATTACAGACTCAATGAGCTTGCTCTGCTTGTCCTCGGGCCAGATGAAGTCTCGCTGGAAGTCTGGGTTCATAACGTAGGAATTGCGCTCTATCCGGCGCAGAACGTCATAGACGGTCCTGTGGTCATGTCGAATGAGCAACTCGTCGATTGGGTAATCGCCCCACGATCCGACCGCGGAGTCCAGTCCCTCAACGTCATCTTCGACTGTTGAGGCGTTATCGTGGTTTGCAGGGACTTCGTTCGACATCATCGCTCCGTCGCCAATTTCGAGTCGCGGAATAGTACTTTCAGGCAAGGATACCGACAACTCGCGCCGTTCTTTATTGGTTGCAAAATCGAGAACTGCTTGAGTCTGAACACGCGGGCCGGACCTACCGTCTCAGGCCGCCGCCAATTCGGCGACTATCCTGAACTTTTTAGAGTCGACTCGATATAACCTATTGATCTTTCTCGAAATCACGGATTTCTAGCCGGTCGTTACTGAGTACACTATTGCAGTCGCACGCCGAGCAACCGGAAGGCTTGGCGCTGCATGTCGTCGGGTCGGGCGAGGACGTCGAAGGATTCGGTGCCGGGCAGACGGGGCGCCACGGGGTTCTTCGTAACGGTAGCCAGGTCCCGTAGCAGGGAACGGAAGCTGTGCACGGGTCAGGCGTCGGAGCATAGGAAGAATAACCGCCCGAAACCTGGCGATCTGAGCGTATGGCGATGGAGATTTCGCCGGTTGGGAGCCTGAGCGCGCTGGACATGCACCGGTCGCGAGCGGAGAGATGGAAGCGATCAGGGGTGTGGAGTGGAGTTTTCCGCGATTCGGTCGCAGGTGAGTGTCGGGAAAAGTTCTGAAACAACTCGTCCTGGTTCTGAGTGCCGAGGAACTTCGAACGCGGAGGCGGCGCTCGCGGCTGTGACGGCTCGGCCGCCTCTCGTGTTCGAATAGGTTCGGGGATGGTGGCGATGACGTCGGAGTCTTCGATGCAACCGATTACACGCAACTTGCCGCCACATTTCGAGCAGGCGTCGATGTCGATAGCGAATGAACGTTGCAGACGCTGCATCCACTTCATCGGTGCAAAGGGCTTATCGGTCTTGACTTTCTCGGTGCTGCGGTTGGGTACGACGCGCTCGCGGTGCTTGCAGTTTGGGGCGAACACGCCTTGGAAGCGAGCGAAGTTCAATCGTTGGTGAGCAACCAGGGCTGCCGGGCGAGCGATAACAAAGCAGCGCTATGCAAACAGCGGCTCCCTGATGATGAACTCCCACGGCGACGCCATGTCGCCGACCGGCACCTCGATCAGGCCCGGCTCGTCGCGTGCCAGGTAGCGGGCGAGTTCGTTGCGCAGGGCCTCCGGGGTATCGACCCGTGAACTGCTAATGCCGAAGCTCTCGCCGTACGCGATGAAATCCGGGTTCTTCAGATCCGAGCCGATGATGCGCCCGCCGAACCAATCCCGCTGCTGACGCTGCACGTTCTGGAACTTGTTATTGTTGAACAGCACCGTCACCAGGCCGATGTTGTACTGGGCGGCGGTGGCCATCTCGTTCGAGGTGTAGAGAAAGCCGCCGTCGCCGGCAAGGTTGACCACGGGCTTGTCGGGGTTGGCGGCCTTCACACCGAGTGCCGTCGCGTAGCCGTAGCCCAGCGTTCCCTGGTAACCGCTCGTGACCAGGTGCCGGGGTTCGTACACCGGGAAGGCGTACCACGAGGCATAGCCGACCTGGGTGATCTCATCGACCAGGAAGCCGTCGTCCGGAAGCGCATCGCGGATCGCATCCAGGTAGGCGACCTGGGGTTGCACTTTCTCGATTCGCTTGCGCACGGAATCCTTCAGGGCGGCCAATTCGCCTTCCCGGGACGGCCGCGTTCCGGCGATTGCGTCGAGAGCGCCCAGGATTGCCGCGATGGCCACCCCGGCATCGCAGTTCAGCGCCACGTCCGGGGCCGCGTGGCGGGCGAATTCCTCCGGGTCGATGTCGATGCGGATCACCCCCCTGCCCTCGCGTATGCCCCAGTGCAGGTACTGCTGCTCCATGCGGCTGCCGATGCCGATGACGAGGTCGGCGGTTCGCCAGAGTTCGTACCCGGCCACCAGGTTCTGCGAGAGGTAGCTGCGGTCGGAAACGATTCCCCGCCCGTTGCGGAAGGTCACCACCGGCGCCTGCAGGCGCTCCGCCAGTTCGTTGAGTTCTTCACGTGCGCCAATGGCGCCGCCGCCGGCGACGATCATGGGCGCCCTGGATTTCGCCATCATGCGCGCGGCGGCGGCAGCCGCCTCCGGATCCACATCGCCGGCGGGGGGCACGGAAGCCGGCGGCAGCAGCTTCACCCGGCCCTTCCGCGCCATGATGTCCATCGGCATCTCGAGCGATACCGGGCCCTGCCGGCCGCCCAGCATGCGCCGGAACGCCTCGTTGACGGCGTCCGGGGCCGCTTCCGGCGTCATGATGCGCTCCGATGCGCGGGTCAGGGTCGACAGCGTCGCCAACTGGTCCGGCAGTTCGTGCAGATAGCCGATGCCCCGCCCGAGGCCCTCGCTCGGGATCTGGCCGGTCAGGCACAGCACCGGCGCGTTGGTGGCGTAGGCGGTGCAGAGCGCGGCGGCCGTATTCAGCACGCCCGGCCCGGGCACCACGCAGTAGACGCCCGGGTTGCCGGTGGAACGCGCATGGCCGAGGGCCATGTAGGCGGCGCCCTGCTCGTGGCGGCTGCCGATGAACCGGATGCGGTTGCCGGCCCGGTGCATCGAATCGAAAAAATGATCGAGTTGCCCGCCGGGCAGGCCATAGATGGTGTCTGTTCCATTCGCGAGGATCTGGGCCAGCAGCGCGTCGGCCCCGCTCATCTCATGCATGAGTCACCCATCGTTGGCCGACCCGCCGAGCAGCGCGCGGATGCTGTCGGGAATCGGCTTGGCCTTCAGTTCGCCGTTCTCCTGGATGCGGGCGTAGACCCTGGTCGCCGTCCCCCGGGTCACGAGCGCCTTGTCCGCCCGGCGCGCGCTGCAGTCCCAGGTCACCGTCGACCGGGTGATTTCCTTCACCGCGAGCCGCGTGACGATCTTCTCTCCGTAACCCGCCGGGCCGACGAACTCGAAATTCACCCGCCCCATCACGAACGCCGTGCGATCCTCCGCCACCATTCGGGTCAACGGGTAGCCGGCCTGGGCGAAAAACTCGTGTTCCGCATCGTTGAACCAGGCCAGCATGCGCGGGAAATAGACGAGCCCGAACGGATCGGATTCGCCCCAGGCGACGGTCCGCTCGCGGTAGTACACCAGCATGTTCAATCCTCCTGTCGCGGTTCGGGACGGCGGGCAATCCCGGGCCGGGATTTCGGCACTTCGTCCAGGCGCACCCTCAACTTGCGGAGCATGGCGATCAGGTCGTCCAGTTCCGCCTCGGTCAGCGCGCCGAATATCTCCTGGGCCCAGCCTTCGTGGTCCGGCGCCAGCCGGGCGAACAGCGCCTCGCCGGCGGCGGTCATGCGCACTTCGCTGATGCGCCGGTCGCCGGGGTGGGGTTCGCGGCGAATGAGCGCGTCGTTCTCCATCCGGTCCAAAAGCCGGGTGATGTTGCCCCGGGAAGCCAGCAGCATTTTCGATAGCTGCGAGGTGCCGGTGGCGTGGCCCGGCGAGCGCTCCAGGTTGGCCAGCACATCGAATCTCGACAGCGAGGTATTGTGCTGGTTGGCGAAGTGGCTGGCCACCTCGCTCTCGATGCGCTTGGCGGTCTTCAGCAATTGCACCCAGGCCCGTAGGGCCCGTTTGCTGTCCTCCGACTCCTTGAGACCGGCGTTCATCGCCGCTTCCGAACCTGGGTCCCGAGCAATCCTGCGCAGCCCGCGTTCATCGCCGCGTCCGCCCCGCTGTCTCGAGCGACCCTGCACGGCCCGCATTCACGCCGGGATCACCGCGGTTGTTTCGATCTCCACCTTCGCGCGGTCCTCCAGCAGCGCCGCCACCTCCACCACCGCCATGGCCGGAAAGTGCCGCCCGATGGTCTCCCGATAGACGGCTCCGACTTCCCGCCGGCGCCTCAGGTACTCCTGCTTGTCGATGATGTACCAGGTCATGCGCACAATATGCTCAGGGGCAGCGCCGCCGCTGGCAAGCACCTGCACCGTGTTGGAAAGCGTCTGGCGAACCTGGTCGACGAAGTCGTCGCTCCTGAATCGTTCCTGCTCGTCCCAGCCGACCAGACCCCCGGTAACCAGCAGCCGGCCCTCGGCCACCATGCCGTTCGCATACCCCTTCGGCCGCGCCCAGCCGGGCGGCTGGATGGCCCTGTCGTCCATGCCCGCACCTATACTTTACGTGTAAAATACACCAGCCTAAGATATTCGATCGGACGGCCCTTGCATAGCCGGGGCCACGCACGAATCGTTCCTGCCGACCCGCCCGGGGTTGCCGTGCCCGATCGGCCGTACAGGAAAAGGACCGCATCGAGATGCTCAAACCAGCTCCGGGTGTTTCCAGGCTCAGGCCCTACGAACAGGGGCAGCGCGCCATTGAAGGCATGGAGAACCCCACCAAGCTGTCGGCGAACGAGTCCTCCCATGGGCCGAGCCCGGCGGCGCTGGCGGCTTACCGAGAGGCGGTGGGGCAGATCAACCGGTATCCGGACGGGTCGCAGGCGGAACTGCGCCGCGCCATAGGCGAGGTTCATGGCCTCGACCCCGAGCGCATCGTCTGCGGCAACGGCTCGGATGAACTGATTTTGCTGATGGCCCGCGCCTACCTGCAGCCCGGCGATGACTTCCTGATCAGCGAAAACAGCTTCGAGATGGTGCGGATTCACTGCCTCGCCCAGGGTGGAAATCCCGTCGTCGCCCCGGAGCGGGAGTGGCGCATCGACGTGCAGGCCCTGATCGATTCGGCAACGGAAAAGTCGCGGCTGTGCGTCATCGCCAATCCGAACAACCCCACGGGCACCTACATGACCGGCCAGGAACTGCGCCGGCTGCGCAGCGGCCTGCCGCCCGATTGCCTTCTAGTGATCGACGGCGCCTATGCCGAATACGTCGACCGGAAGGACTACGACAGCGGCGCCTCCCTGGTCGATGCCGGCGGCAACACGGTCATGACCCGCACCTTCTCGAAGATCCACGGCCTGGCCTCGCTGCGCATCGGCTGGGCCTACTGCCCGCCGAACGTGGTGGATACGGTGCAGCGCATCCGCACGCCGTTCAACACCAACGGCCCGGCCCTGGTGGCCGCTGCCGCGGCGATCCGCGACACCGGCCACGTGGATCGGGCACGGCGGCACAACAGCGCCTGGCTCTTGCGCATTGCGGATGCCATCGCCGCCATGGGCCTGACCATGGCGCCGAGCGTCGCCAATTTCTACCTCATCCGGTTTCCGAAGGAGAGCGGCAGGTCCGGCGCCGGCGCCGCCGCCTTCCTGATACAGCGCGGCATCATCCCGCGCCCCGCCGCCGCCAACGACGAACTGCTGCGCATAACGGTGGGCCTGGATCACGAAAACGAGGCTGTTCTGGCCGCCCTGGCCGATTACATGGGACAGGAAGAGCCCGCAGCTCCTGTGTCGGCGGCATCGCAGCCTGCACAAGGCGCGCAATGATCCCTGGCCGCGCGGATTCCGTCCCCGGTTGATGTTTGCCGCGATTCGCCATGAAATACCGATACGCAAGGAATTGCCGATGAGCCGGAGGCCTTCCGATGGGCTACACCGATAATCCCGATGCCGTCGCCGCCCTGGTGCGCGACGATGCGGTGCACCGGGACCTGTACATCGACCAGGAGATCTTCGAGCTGGAGATGCGGCACCTGTGGCCCACCACCTGGATCTACGTCGGCCACGACTCGCAGGTGCCGAACCCGGGGGACTACATCACCGCGGACATCGGGCTGCAGCCCGTTATCCTCATCCGCGACACCGGCGGCGAGGTGAACGTGCTGATGAACCGCTGCGCGCACAAGGGCACGAGGCTGTTGAGCGCTCCGGCCGGCAACCTCAAGTCCGCGATCCGCTGCCCTTACCACGGCTGGACCTACCGTTTCGACGGCAGCGTACGGGCGATTCCCGTGGCTGGCGGCTACGAAGGCACCGGGCTCAAGCAATCCGAGGCGTACTCGGGCGTGGTGCGCGTCGCCAATGTCGAGAACTACCGCGGCTTCGTTTTCGCGAAACTGAGCGATCGGGGCCTGCCGTTCCACGACTACTTCGGAGAGTCGCTGTCTTCCATCGACAACATGGCCGACCGCTCGCCCGAGGGCCGGCTCGAGGTGGCCGGCGGCGTGCTGCGCTACATGCACGACTGCAACTGGAAGATGTTCGTCGAGAACCTGAACGACACCATGCACCCCATGGTGGCGCACCAGTCCTCGGCGGGCACCGCCCGGGACGTCTGGGCGGCCATGGGCTTGCCGGAGGACACACCCAAGCCCATGGTTGTCGAGCAGTTCGAGCCCTTCGTTTCGAATTACAAGTTCTTCGACGACATGGGTGTGAAGATCTACCCCAACGGGCACAGCTACAGCGGCGTGCATTTTTCCATTCATTCCGCCTACTCGCAGATTCCCGGTTATTTCGAGGCCCTGACAAGCGCTTACGGCGAGGAGCGCGCCCGGGAGATCCTCTCGATCAACCGGCACAACACCGTCTATTTCCCCAGCCTCACCATCAAGGGCGCCATCCAGGCGATTCGGGTGGCCCGGCCCCTGGCAGCCAACAGGACCGTCCTCGAGAGCTGGACGTTCCGCCTGGCCGGCGCCACCGACCACCTGCTCGAGCGCACCCTGACCTACAGCCGCCTGATCAATGCACCCACCTCGGTGGTGGGGCACGACGACCTGCACTGCTATCGCTCGATCCAGCAGGGCCTGGCCGCTTCCGGCAACGACTGGGTCAGCCTGCACCGCAACCACGACCCCGCCGTGGAGACCGACATCGCCGGCGAATACAACGGCACCAGCGAAGTGTCCATGCGCGGCCAGTTCCGCGCCTGGCGGGACCGGATGGTGGAGTCGATGGGAGCGCGACAAAGTACGCTGAGCCGCAGAAAGACCGAGGCGAATCCTCAGTGAAGCCCCCCACCCGCGCGGACTTGCGCTCCCTGATCTACCGGGAAGCGCAACTCATCGACGAAGGCGCCCTGGACGACTGGTACGATCTTTTCACCGACGATGCCCTGTACTGGATGCCGCTGAAGCGCGGCCAGCGGGAAGACGACGTGCACAACGCCCTCTTCTACGAGGACAAGCTCATGCTCAAGGTGCGCATCGAGCGGCTGAAGGACCCCGCCGCCTTCTCCCAGAACCCGCCGAGCCATTGCCAGCACGTGTTGCAGCGCCCCCAGATCGACGCATTCGATGCAAAGGCGGGGAGGTTTACGACCCGAACCCCCTTCGTCTACGTCGAAAGCCAGCTCGACGACCAGTTCGTGCTAGCGGGCGTCGCCCACCACGAATTGTTGTCAGTCGGCAGCGCGCTGCAAATCCGCCGCAAGCGCATCGAGCTGCTGAACCGCGAAGCGGCGCTGCCGTCGATACAACGGTTCCCCTGACCATGGAATCCAGCGCACGGCGACGAGGACGCGCAAGAAACAGAATACCGCTGGGAGAGAGTAGGTGTGCGGTGCGGGGTCGCCACCGGTCGGGCGCAGCCCGAGCCGAAGCACCGCTTCGGCAGGTGGCGACGCCCCGCAACTGGTTGCGGGGCCGGGTGTCGAACAATCTGCATCCTCGAACTCCACCACAACGCGTCCGCCTGGCGTGCCGGATGCACGTACCGCATACCTGCTCTCGGCGCCGATTCTAAGGAACTGTTCCAAATCCGGTTTCATTTTAAAATATCCATTAAAAATAATGAGTTGAATTTCATTCCATGAAAGCCAACCCAGCCGCTGCACCGCCCGGCACCTCTGTATTCGAGGCGTTTCAAAACGCTGTCCGGGCGCATGGGGAAAGTCCCATGCTCTACCTCGTGGAAGACACCGCCCGGCGCTACGCACAGAGTCCGGGAGTGGTCACCTATGCGGATGCCGACTCCCGGGTCCGGCCATTGATCGCCGCCTATCGCCGCCTCGGGCTAGAGCCGGGCAGCCGCGTCGCGCTGGGGCTCGACAACCGCCCGGAGTTCTTCTACCACTGGCTCGCCCTGAACGCGCTGCGCATGAGCGTCGCACCGTTGAACCCGCATTGGCGCTCAGCCGAACTGGAATACGTTCTGGAGCACGGCGACGCCCGTGTCGCAGTAACGCTTCCCGACCGCCTGCAGCAGGTTCGGCAGGCGGCGCCGGCGGATTGCCGGGCCCTGGCCTGCGATGGCCCCTGGGCAACCCGGGGAGACAACGATGCCCCCGCGGAAGGCGCGAACATCGGCGACGAATGCGCCCTGCTGTATACATCGGGAACCACCGGCCGTCCCAAGGGTTGCCTGCTCGACAACGACTACTTCCTCAGTTCGGGCGCCTGGTACCGGGACCTCGGCGGCTATTGCGCCCTGGACCCGGGAGCAGACCGGCTGATCACCCCGCTGCCCATGCACCACATGAACGCCATGGCCACCTCGACGATGGCCATGCTGATGACCGGCGGCTGCATCGTGCCCATCGACAGGTTCCATCCGCGAAGCTGGTGGGAGAGTGTCCGGGAATCCAGCGCGACGATCATGCACTATCTGGGGGTGATGCCGGCAATGCTCATGAACCTGCCCCCCTCCTCGGCGGACCGGGCCCACAGCGTCCGCTTCGGTTTCGGCGCGGGCCTCGGCGGCGAACTGCATGCCGCGTTCGAGGAACGCTTCGGCATTCCCCTGATCGAGGCTTGGGCCATGACGGAGACCGGCTGCAGTGTGGCGGTGGCGGCACAGGAAGAACCGCGCAAGCCCGGCACCGGCTGCATCGGCCGCCCGCCTCCATGCGTCGACTTCCGCATCGTCGACGACAGCGGCCGGGACGCCGCACCCGGCCGGCCCGGCGAATTGCTGGTACGCCATGCCGGGAACGATCCGCGGCGCGGCCTTTTCCGCGGCTACCTGAAAGACACCGCGGCAACCGAAGCGGCCTGGGCCGGGGGCTATTTCCATACCGGCGACCTGGTCTACCTGGATGCCGACGGCCTGCTGCACTTCGTGGACCGGAAGAAGAACGTGATCCGGCGCAGCGGCGAGAACATCTCGGCGGTCGAGGTGGAGGAAACCCTCATCGAATACCCCGGCGTGATCGCCGCGGCCGTCACCGCCGTGCCCGACGAGTTGCGCGGCGACGAGGTGTTCGCCTGCGTGATCGTGGACGGCGACGCCGGCCCCTGGCCGGAAGCCGCGGTCTGCATCGTGCGCCACTGCCTGGACAGGCTCGCCTACTTCAAGGCGCCCGGGTACATCGCGCGCTGCGATGAACTGCCACTGACTGCCACCGAGAAGATCCAGCGCGCGGCGCTGAAGGACCTTGCCGCCGAGCGCCTGGCTACGGGCGAATGCATCGACACAAGGGCAATGAAGGCCGGCCATGGCTGACCGAGCCCAGACGCCCTATACCGGCATCGCCGTTGCGGCCCCGGTCACCGTCGACTACTGCCGCTATTCGAACCGTAGCGCCCACTGGTTCCTGGCCCGGGTGCTGCGCCGCCTGCTCGACGAGAGCGGCATCGCCAAGGACGAAGTGGACGGACTCTGCGTATCCAGCTTCCAGCTCATGCCGGATACGGCGGTGGGGCTGACTCAGCACCTCGGCGTCTCGCCGCGCTGGCTGGACCACATCCCCATGGGCGGCGCCTGCGGCGTGGTGGCGTTGCGCCGCGCGGCGCGGGCGGTGCAGTGCGGCGATGCGGAAGTGGTGGCCTGCCTGGCCGGTGACACCAACCACGTGGACACCTTCCGCAAGATGCTCGGCAGCTTCAGCCAGTATGCCCAGGATGCCGTCTATCCCTACGGTTCCGGCGGCCCCAACGCCAACTTCGCCTTTCTCACCGACCACTACATGCGCGCATACGGCGCCCGGCGCGAGGATTTCGGCAAGCTCTGCGTCGCCCAGCGCGAGAACGCCCTGGCCAATCCGAACGCGCTTTTCAAGACGCCGCTGACCCTGGACGACTACCTGAACGCCCGGGTCATCACCGCGCCCCTGCGCCTCTTCGACTGCGTGATGCCCTGCGCGGGCGGCGAGGGCTTTCTGGTGACCACCGCCGAACGGGCCGAGGCGCTCGGTTTGCCCCATGCCCGGGTGTTGGCCACCATCGAGCGCCACAACGCCTGGCCGGACGACCCCATCCAGATGCGCGGCGGTTGGGCCATGGATGCAGACTCCCTGTATGCAAACGCCGGCAAGGGGCCGGACGACATCGACTTTCTCTGCACCTACGACGACTATCCCGTCATCAACGCCCTGCAGCTCGAGAACCTCGGCTTCTGCAACGAGGGCGAAGCACCGGCGTTCATCCGCGAGCACGACTTCACCTGGAACGGCGATTTCCCGCTGAATCCTTCCGGCGGCCAGTTGTCTGTGGGGCAGGCCGGCGCCGCCGGCGGCTACCTGGGTCTCGTGGAGGCGGTCCGTCAGCTCACGGGCACCGCTCACGGCCACCAGGTCGCGGACGCGCGAATCGGGCTGGTGAGCGGCTTCGGCATGATCAACTACGACCGCGGCCTGTGCAGCGCCGCAGCGGTCCTGTCGGGAGGGAACGGGGCATGACCGAACCCCTGCGCCGCCCGAAACGCAAGAATCCGATCCTGCGCACCCGGCTACCCGTGGTGCCCCCCTGGACGCGCAGCCGGGTGGCGCTGGGCATGACCGCGGCGGCGGCCAGGGGCAGTTTCGAACTGCAGCGGTGTTCCGAGTGCGGCCGCATCCAGTACCCGCCCCGAGAGATGTGCAGCGGCTGCCTGTCGGTGGACCTGTCCTGGTCTCCGGTGGACAGAACGGGTGAACTGATCTCCGAAACCGAACTCAACCACAGCCACGACCTCTTCTTCCGCGAGCGCCTGCCCTGGCGGCTCGGGCTGGTGAAGCTGGCCTGTGGGCCGACCGTTGTGACCCACCTGCACGGCGATGTTCCCGAACCGCCCTGCACGGTGCGGGTGGATGCCCGGCTGGACCGCGCCGGCCGCGGCGTACTGATCGCCTTTCCCGACAAGGAGGCGCCGAACATGGCAGACGACAAGCAGTTGCGGGAAATGACCTGCGACCCCAAGTTCCGCAAGGTGCTGATCACCGACGGCAAGTCGGCGGTGGGCCAGGCCATGGTGCGCGCCGTGGCCGACGCCGGCGCGAGCCTCATCTGGGTAGGCCACGCCGAACCCTGGAAGCAGCCGCCGGGCTTCAGCGAACTGGAGTCCATTCCCGAAGTCACACTGGTGCCCCTCGACCTCACCGATGCCCGGGCCGTGCGTGAGGCGGGCGGTTCCCTGGGCGGACGCGTGGACATCCTGATCAACACCGCCGAAGCGCACCGCACCCATGGCGTGGCCTCGCGCTACGGCACCGACGTGGCCCGCCTGGAGATGGATGTCAACTATTTCGGCCTGCTGCGCCTCGCCCAGGAGTTCGGCCCCGCCATGCAGTTCCGGGGCGCCGATGGCCAGAACAGCGCCGTGGCCTGGGTGAACATCCTGTCGGTCTTCGCCCTGTCCAACTTCCCGCCCCACGGCACCTATTCCGCCTCCAAGGCCGCGGCGTTCAGCCTCACCCAGTGCATGCGCGCGGAGTTCAAGCCGAACGCCATCCGCGTCGTCAACGTGTTTCCCGGCCCGGTCGACGATGAGTGGAACCAGCTCATACCGCCGCCGAAACTGGCGCCCGAGCGGCTCGCCGCGGACGTGGTCGCCGCGCTGAAGGACGGCGTGGAGGACGTCTATCCCGGCGCAGTGGCCAGGGAGTGGTTCTCGCGCTATCGGGAAGACCCAAAGGTGCTTGAACGGGAGCTATGTGAATGAACGGTCGGCTATCCCAAGACTTTCGTAGGCAACACATTCATTACTCATTAGTTTCATTTGGTTTGTTAAAACGAACCCGAATTCGGAACAGTTCCTTGGTTCCGGCGCACCGAGAGCAGGTATGATCGGTTCCATGCGTACCGTCTGGGTGACCGGCGGCAGTTCCGGCATCGGCGCCGACCTGTGCCGGCGGCTGCTGGACGACGGCGCCGAGGTGGTCAGTTTCGCGCGCCGTGACCCGCCGTTCTCGCATGCGCACCTGCATTCCGTCGCCGTGGACCTGACAGATCCTGCGGCCACCCGCACCGCCGCCGAAGAAGCCGCGGCGGCCTGGCCCGCCACGCGCCTGGTGCACAACGCCGGCGCGATTCGCGAAAAGCCCCTGGCGGACGTGACCGGAGAGGACCTGGACGCACTCACCCAGTTGCACATCGGCACCGCTCTGGCACTGGTGCAGACGCTGTTGCCGCACATGCGCCGCGAGCGGTGCGGCCGCATCGTGCTGATGTCGACGCGGGCCGTCGTCGGCCTGGAGAAGCGAACGGTGTATTCGGCCACCAAGGCCGGCCTGATCGGCATGGGTCGCACCTGGGCGCTGGAACTGGCCGGAAACGGCATCACGGTAAACATGATCGCCCCCGGCCCCGTCGAGGATACGGAAATGTTCCACGACGTGATCCCCAAGGACAGCGAACTGAGCCGCACCGTGGCGGGCCGGGTGCCCGTCGGTCGCCTGGGTACGCCTGCGGACATCAGCCGCGCGGTAACGTTTTTCCTGGACGACGATGCCGGCTTCGTGACCGGGCAGACGCTGTTCGTCTGCGGCGGCACCTCCCTCGGCGGCATGAGCTTTACCTGACCGGTGCTTACACAAAGGAATTGAAGGAGCCACAATGAGTTCGGACCTGCTCGCCCAATTCGCGGCATCCATCGCCGGCGGCGGCCTGACCGTTGTCGACCTGACCCAGACCCTGGACCCGGACTTTCCGCAGATCAGCCTGCCGCCCGAGATGGGCCAGTGCTGGCCGTTCCGTATCGAGGAGGTCTCCCATTACGACGACCGAGGCCCCGGCTGGTACTGGAACAACATTTCCTGCGGCGAGCACACGGGCACCCACTTCGATGCGCCCATCCACTGGATTTCCGGCCGCAACCTGCCGAACAATGCCACCGACACCATCCCGGTCGAGCACATGATCGCCCCGGCCTGCGTGCTCGACTGCTCGGAACAGTCCCGCGAAGACCCCGACTTCCTGCTCACCGTTAACTTCATCCTCGAATGGGAAGCCGAGCACGGGCGTATCCCGGCCGGCGCCTGGGTGCTCATGCGCACGGACTGGTCCAAGATCACCGACCCCGCCGCCTTCCAGAATTTCGATGAAGAAGGCCAGCACACACCCGGTCCCGACCCGGATGCGGTGCGCCTGCTGGTCGACGAGCGCGATGTGCTCGGCTTCGGCTCGGAAGCCATCGGCACCGACGCCGGCCAGGGCCAGCACCTCAATCCCCCCTACCCTTGCCACTACTACATGCACGGCGCCGGCAAGTACGGCCTGCAGTGCCTAGCCAACCTCGACCTGCTGCCGCCCACCGGCAGCGTGATCCTGGCCGCGCCCTTGAAAATCCGGCGGGGTTCCGGCAGTCCGTTGCGGGTGCTGGCACTGGTTCCTGCAGGGAATTGAGAAACCATGAGCCACGATCGGAGAGAACCCCCCCGTCGATCGGGCAAGTCGTCACCGGCAGAAGAGGACGCGAGAGTTCTTACCGCCGCGCGCCGCACGACACGGCGTTGGACCCTTCCCCTCATCGCTGCAGCCGCCTTGACGACTGCCGCCCTGGCGGTACTGGGATTCCTGGTAACCGGGCATGAACAGTACGTGCCGCCGGTGACCGGGACGGATCCTGCAGTCCCCGTGGAGGGAATCGCTGTCGATACGGAC
This sequence comes from Gammaproteobacteria bacterium, assembly GCA_028821125.1. Classification (GTDB taxonomy): domain Bacteria; phylum Pseudomonadota; class Gammaproteobacteria; order Pseudomonadales; family Azotimanducaceae; genus Azophilus. The sequence goes on along the minus strand of JAPPHD010000107.1, from coordinate 352 downwards.
ATCTTTCTGCCCAAGGCGGACTCGGTATTCCGCGAGTCGGGCGCGAACCTGCGCGAGTCCTCCGCTTTGCCCCCAAAATTCGAGTTGCCGAACATGCGCAAGCAAGCCCTGCTCGACGCCCGGACGTCCGTCGAATCATCGCCGGAAATCTCCTGCGAAGAGTCCGCGACACACGAGTTACCAGGTGGCAGTGACCGCCAGGACGGCAGCCAGCTCTGTTTCGATGATGCAGTCCATCTTCACATCGGAGCCGAACCCGGCGGCGATTCGAACCGTCCGCCAAAGCCCGACCCGTAGGGGCTAGCAGCCTGTCGGACTTAGCCATCGATTTCGTATAATAGGCATTGTGCCA
>JAPPHD010000169.1 GCA_028821125.1 Gammaproteobacteria bacterium | reverse complement strand
TCTTTCTGCCGTTGATGCGTATGCTCTGGCCCCAGGACTTGCGGCAGCCGCGCCGTGACGAGGGCTTGACGAGGAGGGTGAGGCCAAGGCCGCCCCGTCCGTCCCCGTAGCGGCCAGGCACGTTGACCGATTTGACGAAGGTTGCGGACAGCATGGTGGGTCGTTTGTTCATGAAGCGGTACTCCTATTGACACAACAAAGTGTGTTGACGGAGTGTGCCGCAGTGAAGCGAGAAGGACCAAAAAGTTTTTGCTTATCAAAAGGTTAAGAGAACCTTGTGCGATGCTCCGAACCCCTACAAAACCCCTGGTTTGCTCATTCCACGTCCTCGTCCCGGCGCGCCCGGTTCCCTGATCGCGGCGAGAAGCGCGGAGGCTCTCACCCGAGGTGGCTCGCAATCGCGCCGCAAGCCTGCCGCATTGCCTTGCGTGACGCGGCAACGGCTGCCTGCATTCCGAAATAGCCGTGGATCAGGCCATCGTAGCGGGTCAGTTCCACCTCGCAGCCCGCCGCGCGGAGCGCCTCGGCGTACGACTCGCCTTCGTCACGCAGAGGGTCGAACTCGGCTGTCTGCACAAGGGCCGGCGGCAGGCCGTCGAGATTACCCAGCAGGGGCGCGGCATAGGGCTCCTTGCGGCGCTCCAGGTCCGGGGCGTAGTGGTCCCAGAACCACTGCATGGACTTGCGGGTGAGGAAGTAGCCCTCGGCGTTCTCGAGGCACGACGGCGTATCGAAATCTGCATCGGTGACGGGGTAGATCAGTAGCTGGAACGCGATGGCGGGGCCGTCCCGGTCCCTGGCCATCTGCGCCACCGCGGCCGCGAGGTTGCCGCCCGCGCTGTCGCCGGCCACGGCCAGCCGCCCGGCATCCACGCCCAACTCATCGGCATTGGCCGCCACCCAGGCGGTGGCGTCGAAGCAGTCAACGACGGCGCCCGGATACCGGGTTTCCGGCGCCAGCCGGTACTCCACCGAAACCACCGTCTGCCCCGACCCGGCGCAGATATGACGGCTGGTCTCGTCGTGACTGTCGAGGCCGCCGATGACCCAGCCGCCGCCGTGAAAATACATGACGACGCCCGTCCTTTCGCCGCCCGGGCGGTAAATCCGCACCGGTATGTCGGTCTCCGATCCTGAAAGCGTCCTGTCCACCACTTCGCCCCCGACCGGAGTGGGGACTTCGGGTGGCGGCGCGAGCTGAAAGTTACGCGCCTCCTCGGGAGTCATCGTCCAGAAATCCGGGACGCCCATGGATTCGAAGAGGTCGAGAATGGCTTGAATTTCGGTATCGAGAGGCATGGTTCGGCCTTAATCGTCAGCGAGCGGTCTTTCAGGCTGAGGCTATCACCAAGCGGGGCGGTCGACCAATCCGGTACACTTCAATCTGCGTCGAAGACTTCTCCCACATCCACGGAAAAGCCGCTCAGAAGAACCGAGTCCGCACGCTGCCCGCGCCGGAATCGGCCGTGTTCGGTGTAGGCATCGTCCTCGAGAACGAGTACGGTCACGGTCTCGTCGATGGGGTTGACGATCCAGTATTCCGGTATGCGCGCTTCCGCGTAGTCCAGCGGCTTGATCCGGATGTCCCGGTCCGGGTCGTCGGGGCTAACAACCTCCATGACAAGATCCGCCCCGCGCCAGAAATCGTTCCGGCGGCGGCTGTCGTTCGCATCGAGCAACAGGAGCAGGTCGGGCTCCCGGAACTTTCCGTCGCGAACGCGCATGCGCAATGCCGCGAAACGGACCACACCGCCAAGTTCCTGCACGAACGGCAGCAGCGCCAGAAACAGGAACTGCAATACGGCCTGATGCCGGTCGGTGGGCATGGACAGAATCTCGATACAACCGTCCGTGAACTCGATCAGCAGCCGGGTGTGCTCCGTCAACCTCAGGTACTGGTCCTGAGTCCAGAGCCCGTTCAGGGGCGCCAGATTGATCTCCGCGCCGTTTTCGCAGGTGACAACACCCAGTTCGCCGTTGCGCGTTGATTGCTCCCGGGCCTTTCCCGGCATGGCATTCGAGGTAGTGTTGGTTTGCATGATCTGTACCGCCGACCAAGTTCATTGTGTAGTCGTGAAGCAGGCTGTCAAGGGGCTGTTTTCCCGCCGTTGTGTAGGACTTTTTCCCTTCATCAGGCTCCCGGCGCCACTTGATATAATCGCCGGCAAAAACGCAGCGACCATCATCGATGACTGAATTCAGCAAGGACGCGTGGGACGAACTCGCCCGCAGGGAACTGCGCGGCAAGCCCCTGGAAGACCTCTCCTGGTTGAGCCCGGAGGGCATACCGATCAAGCCGCTCTACACGCTGGAAGACCTTGAAGGATTCGAGCATGTGAACACCATGCCCGGGTTCGAGCCTTTCGTGCGCGGTCCCCGGGCCACCATGTACACCAACCGGCCCTGGACGATCCGCCAGTACGCCGGCTTCTCCACCGCCCAGGAATCGAACCGCTTCTACCGGGACAACCTGGCCCAGGGGCAGAAGGGGCTCTCCGTCGCCTTCGACCTGGCCACGCACCGCGGCTACGATTCGGATCATCCCCGGGTGCGCGGCGACGTGGGCAAGGCGGGCGTCGCCATCGACTCCGTCGAGGACATGAAAATCCTCTTCGACGGCATTCCGCTGGATGCGATGAGCGTGTCCATGACCATGAACGGCGCCGTGCTGCCGGTGCTCGCGGGCTACATCGTCGCGGCCGAAGAACAGGGCGTCGCCGCGAAGGGCCTCTCCGGCACCATCCAGAACGACATCCTGAAAGAGTTCATGGTGCGCAACACCTACATCTACCCGCCGGCGGAGAGCATGCGCATCGTCGCCGACATCATCGGCTTCACCGCCGAGCACATGCCCCGGTTCAACTCAATCTCCATCTCCGGCTATCACATGCAGGAGGCCGGCGCCAACCTGGTGCAGGAACTCGCTTTTACCCTGGCCGACGGCATCGAGTACGTGCGCGCGGCGCTGGCCACCGGCATCGACATCGACAAGTTCGCGCCCAGGCTCTCCTTCTTCTTCTGCATCGGCATCAATTTCTTCATGGAGGTGGCCAAGCTGCGCGCGGCACGCATCCTCTGGGCGGAATTGATGCAGCAGTTCAACCCAAGCAATCCAGCCTCCTCCATGCTGCGTACCCATTGCCAGACCTCCGGCGTCTCGCTGCAGGAGCAGGACCCGTACAACAACGTGGTGCGCACCACCATCGAGGCCCTGGCCGCGGTGCTCGGCGGTACCCAGAGCCTGCATACCAACGCCTTCGACGAGGCCATCGCCCTGCCGACGCCCTTCTCCGCGCGCATCGCCCGAAACACGCAAATCATCATCGCGGAGGAGTCCCAGGTCACCCGCACCGTTGACCCGCTCGCGGGCAGCTACTACGTCGAGAGCCTCACCAACTCGATGGTGGCGGAAGCCAGGAAGCTCATCGAGGAGGTCGAGGAACTGGGCGGCATGACCCGCGCGGTGATCGACGGCATGCCCAAGCAACGTATCGAGGAGACCGCGGCCAGGCGGCAGGCGCGTATCGAGCGCGGCGAAGAAGTTATCGTCGGCGTGAACAAGTACGTCCTCGAACAGGACGACTCGGAGGTGGACGTGCTCGAGGTGGACAACACCCGGGTACGGGACGGTCAGATCCGCCTGCTCGGGGAAATCCGTGAAAAGCGTGACGAAGCCAGCACCCGGGGCGCCCTCGACAAGCTGACCGAAGCCGCCCGGAACGGCGCCGGCAACCTGCTGCAGCTGAGCATCGAGGCGACCCGGCGCCGCGCCACGGTGGGCGAGGTCTCCGGGGCGCTGGAGAAGGTCTGGGGCCGTCATCACGCCGTGGCCAGGGTGACCCGGGGTGTCTACGCCGAGGCCCACAAGAATGGCGAGGAATACGACCGGGTTGCTGACGAGATCAAGGTCTTCACGGAGTTCGAGGGACGCCCGCCCAGCATCCTGGTCGTCAAGATGGGCCAGGACGGCCACGACCGGGGCGCCAAGGTGATCGCCAACGCGTTCGCGGATCTCGGCTTCGAGGTGCGCGCCGGCGAACTCTTCCAGACCCCGTCCGAGGCAGCCATCGACGTGCGCGAATGCGATGCCCACGTGGTCGGCGTCTCCACCCTAGCCGGCGGCCACAAGACCCTGGTGCCGCAACTGATCGAGGAACTCGAGGCGCTCGGCAAGGGCGACGTGATCGTGGTCTGCGGCGGCGTGATTCCGCGCCAGGATTATGCATTCCTGAAGGATGCCGGAGTGGCGGCGATCTACGGCCCCGGCACCAACATCCCCGGGGCGGCGAGCGATATCCTGAAGCTGATCCCGGGCAGGAACCGTTGAGCCGTGCGCGCCTGACCGCTTCGCAACCCGAACCCGACCAATCAGAAGGAAATCCGCGATGATCGGAAGACTGAACCACGTAGCCATCGTCGTCCCCGACCTCGCCGCCGCGGCCGGGCTCTATGAAGAAAGCCTGGGCGCGACCGTGTCCGACCCCGTGCCGCTGCCGGACCACGGCGTCACCACGGTTTTCGTGGAACTGTCGAACAGCAAGATCGAGTTGCTGCACCCCCTGGGCGAGAACTCGCCGGTCGCCAACTTCCTGGCCAACAATCCCAGCGGCGGCATGCACCACGTCTGCTACGAGGTACAGGACATCCACGCAGCGATCGAACATCTTGAAAACCAGGGCGCCCGGGTACTGGGCGATGGCAAGCCCAGGACCGGGGCGCATGGCCTGCCGGTCGTCTTCCTGCATCCCAAAGACTTCTGCGGCACGTTGATCGAGCTGGAAGAGGTGGCCTGAGCCTGGAGCAACCGAGACCCTGCTGTTTCGCGCTGGCTTCATGGCATATGTCTGTGATATACATACATCGATTCAGATCAGCTCCGAGGCATCTCGATGGAAACCACGGTCAAGCTCTTCACCAATGGCCGCAGCCAGGCTGTCCGGATCCCGAAGGCCTATCGATTCGAGGGCGTTAGCGAGGTCGTCCTGCACAAGGAAGGCGATGCACTGATCCTGGTGCCGGCCCGCAAGAGCTGGGAATCCTTTGCGGACGAGGCTCCTCCCGTAGACGACGACTTCCTGTCCGAGCGTCCCGATCTCATGGACGATGGCAACGTTGAATTCTGATGCACTACATGCTGGATACGGATATCAGCAGCTACATCATTCGCAAGCGCGACCCCCGCCTCCTCGCAACCTTTCAGACCCAGGCCCGTTCCGGGGCCGAAATCTGTGTATCCACCATAACCTACGCTGAACTGCGTCTGGGCGCCGAGCGTTCGTCGAAACCGTCGAGGCACCACGCGGCGATCGGCAGTTTCTGCGACCGACTCAGCCGCATCGCGGCCTGGGACAAGGCCGCTGCGGACAGGTTCGCTTCGCTGCAGGCAAAGTTACTCGACAGTGGCGATCCGATAGGGCGCAACGATGCAATGATCGCTGCACACGCGGCGAGCCTTGACTGCGTTCTCGTCACCAACAATCAACGGCACTTTTCCAGGGTGTCCGCACTGACCGTGGAGAATTGGCACGCACGCGATTGACAGGCCTCTCGGTCACGGAGGCGGCTATCATTCGACTAGCCAGAAGTAGGAAAAGGCATGAAAACCGGGAGCTACAGGGTCTGGGCCATCGTCGTCGGCGTGGTTGCGGCGCTGGGTCTGTTGCTGTGGGTCTTTCGCATCGAGTTGATGCTCGCCGCCATCGAGTACCAGGCTGGGCGCGCCCAGCCGGTCGAGCCGACCCGGGAAATCGTCTGGGAAGCGGGCCCGTCCGATGCCGAGGTGGAAGCCCGGGACCGACCACCCAACATCGTGCTCATCCTGGCGGACGACCTGGGTTGGAACGACCTGAGCTTAAACGGCGGCGGCATCGGCGGTGGCGCGGTCGCCACGCCGCATATCGACTCCATCGCCCGTGACGGGGTGAACTTCATCCAGGGCTATGCCGCCAACGCGACCTGTGCGCCTTCCCGGGCGGCATTGATGTCCGGACGCTACAGCACGCTTTTCGGTTTCGAGTTCACCCCCACCCCGCCTTCGATGATGCCCATGATGCGGATGATGCGGAACGCCAGCGACCGCGCCATGCCGCCGATGCACTACAACGAAGACGCCGGGACCATACCCTACGAGGACATGGGCATGCCGCCGGAGGAAATCACCCTGGCGGAGCTTTTGCGGAACCGCGGCTACCACACCGCGCACGTTGGCAAGTGGCACCTGGGGCGAGCCGCGGGGATGAGAGCGCTGGACCAGGGATTCGACGAGAGCCTGCTGATGGCGAGCGGGCTGTACGGAAGGGCGGATGACCCGGACGTCGTCCAGGCGCGGCAGGATTTCGACCCGATCGACCGGTTCCTGTGGCGCGCACTGCGGTTCGCGGCCTCCTTCAACGACGGACCGGCGTTCGAGCCGCCCCGCTACCTGACCGACTACTACACCGACGAAGCCGTCAAGGTCATCGAGGCGAACCGCAACCGGCCGTTCTTCCTGTACCTCGCCCACTGGGCGCCGCACACGCCGCTGCAGGCGGCCCGGGAAGACTACGATGCGCTTGCCGGAATCGAACGGCACCGGGAGCGGGTGTACGGGGCCATGGTGCGGGCCCTGGACCGGGGCGTCGGAAGGGTGCTCGAGGCCCTGCGCGCCAACGGCCTGGAGGAGAACACCCTGGTGATGTTCACCTCCGACAACGGCGGCGCCGGCTACATTGGGCTGCCGGACGTCAACCTCCCGTTCCGGGGCTGGAAGATGTCGCTGTTCGAGGGTGGCATACGCGTTCCCTTCTTCGTGAAGTGGCCGCGCGCCTTTCCCGCCGGACTGGTCTTCACGCCGCCCGTGCACCATTTCGACCTGTATGCCACCGCCGCGGGCGCGGCCGGGGCACCGCTGCCGGACGACCGCCCGATCGACGGCGTCGACCTGCACGACTTCATCCTGGCGAGAGTGGAGGGCGCGCCCCACGAGCGGATGTTCTGGCGCAGCGGCGCCGCGGGCAGCGTACGGCAGGGGCGCTACAAGCTCACCGTGAGCGAACCGTCCGAGGGCGAGCGGCAGCAATGGCTGTTCGATATCGAGGCCGACCCCGAAGAGCGTCACGACCTGTCGGCGCAGTTGCCCGGCGTGCTCGCTGAGCTGCGCGCGGCCCTCGATGCCCACAACGCCGGGCAGGCGCAGCCCCTCTGGCCGTGGATGATCGAATCGCCCCTCAACGTCGACCGCGACCTGAGCCAGCCTGATCAACCGGGCGACACCTACGCCTACTGGTCGAATTAGCGTCCGGGTCACCTTTCGTGGAACAAACTCTCAAGCGATTGATTTAAATTTAGTTGTTGGAATAGATGTACCAAAAAAGATTGTTTCGATCGGGCACCGAGAGCAGGTATGCGGTACGGGTATCCGGCACGCCAAGCGGACGCGTTGTCGT
>JAPPHD010000147.1 GCA_028821125.1 Gammaproteobacteria bacterium | reverse complement strand
AACGCGTCCGCTTGGTGTGCCGGATACCCGTACCGCATACCTGCTCTCGGTGTCGAGTCACTGGTATTATGTCAAATAGATTATCTATTGAAATCAATGAGTTGAAAATTGTTCCATGGAAGCGCGTTAGAAGTCCCAGTACGCGGGGGTGGCGAAAAGGGCGGCCACGGCCACGGCGGCGCCGATGACCAGAATGAGCAGGAAGGTGCTCCTGGTATCGTCGCCTTCCGCCTGGGCCCGCCTCTTCTTCGTGACGATGTAGAGCACGCCCAGGAAAATCAGGGCCGGGATAAGGAACTGTACGAGATAGCGCATGACTTCCGGTTGGGGGGCATGGCCATGCGGAGCATAACGGGTATTGCTGCCGAGTTGAACCGGCTTCGGCCCGTCCCGGCGCCCCGGATATACGTACCCTACGCCCTCCCTCGGAGCAGGAACGCAGGCGCCTGGCAACCTGGCGCGCGGCGGCGCATCATAGGACGGACACTCGAAACGCCAGGGGGCCGGCCGGTGCGCGGTGTCCCGATCTTGTTGACTTTGCTGCTGCCGTGGCTTCCCGTCGCCGGTTTTTCCGACGAGGACCCGCTCGATGTCGAGGATATTCTCAGCGCCGACCCGGAAGCCGAAGACTACGTGGACAGCGTGCGTTGCCTGCCGGTTCGGCGCATCCGCTCGGCGACGGCCCTGGACGACCGTCACATTGTTTTCCGGGTCAGCCGCTCGGAGCAGTACCTGGTGCAGCTTGCGCGCAGGTGCCCGGGACTCCGCAGGAACGACACCCTGGTCTACGAAACCACCGGCGGCATGTCGGTTTGCCGCAACGACAGCGTGCGGGGAACCTACGGGTTCGGGCCGGGCAGCCGCCAGCTCGGGCCACGCTGCCGCATCCCCGAATTTCAGCGCATCACGACGGAACAACTCGACCTCTTGCGCGAAACGCTGAAGCAGGCGAAGTCGCGCTGAATTTCTCCTCCCGGACGCCTCCCACCGGAAAACAGTGCGCCGACGGGCCGATGTTTGCGCCGGCTCGAATGGCGCATTATCGTATTGAACGGGCATTCCCCGTCGGCGTTTCCAGTCCACCGTCAGCGAGAGTGGAACTTGGGGGGGCGTGTCGCTGCTGCAAACGTCACTGGCGCGCGAATTGTGGCCAAGCGTTGCGGAACTGCGTTCGCGGCAGAGTTGGGGAAAACACAATAAGGTGCCGATGCAGTGCCCAAGGGTTCGGTTTCCAGCCAGAAACCTGATCAGACGCGCTTAGGTGGTTACAGCACCCGCGAGGTCGCAGACCTGATCGGTTTGAAACCCTCCCAGGTGCGTCACTACGTTCGCCGCGAAATCCTCGACCCGCAGCGCGGTTCCAGCCGCGAATACCGCTTCCGTTTCCAGGACATCGTCCTGTTGCGCACCGCCAAGGGCCTGATGGACGCCGGCGTGAGTACCCGTGACATCTACCGGGCGCTCACCAGGCTCAAGACCCAACTCAGGTCGGTTCCCTCGCTCGCGAGCGTGCGCATCTTCGCCGAGGGCGGCAACGTGGTGGTCAGCAACGACCGGCAGATCTGGAATGTCGCCACCGGCCAGGGCCACTTCGATTTCGCGGTGCGGGAACTTGCCGACAACGTGGCCGACCTGGCGAACAATCACGTGGCCGCTGCCATGGAGACCGAGGAACTGAGCAGCGACGAGTGGTACAACCTGGGCGTTGACCTCGAGGAGGTGGATGCCCGCAAGGCGCCGGAATGCTATCGGCGCGCCCTGAAACTCGATCCGGGAAACGCGGATGCCCACGTCAACCTGGGGCGGCTCTTTCAACTCGAGGGCGAATTCAAGAAGGCCAGAAAGCACTACGGCCTGGCGCTGGCCGTCGCCGGCGAACACCCGCTCGCGCATTACAATCTCGGAACCGTGTACGACGAACACGACGAATTCGAACAGGCGGCCGATCACTACCGAATGGCGGCGGACGTGCCCGATGCGCACTACAACCTGGCGCGGATCTGCCGGCTGCAGGGGGATCAGGTTTCCGCCCACCGCCACATGCAGATCTACTGGCGGCTTTCGGGGCGGGAGGAGCCCGCGGACGATCGGTGAGGCGGATTTCCGTGGCCAATCCGCCAGGGGCGCGCGCCGCTACTTCTTCTTGCGCACGTACAGCACCAGTTGATGGTCCATCAGCTCGTAGCCGTGGTCGTGGGCGATCTCTTTCTGCAGGGATTCGATGCGCTCGTTGACGAACTCCATGACCTGGCCGGAGTCGATGTCGACCATGTGGTCGTGGTGGTCGCCGGCCGAGAGTTCGTAGACGCTGTGCCCGTCGTCGAAGTTGTGGCGTTCGACGATGCCCGCCGACTCGAACTGGGTGAGCACCCGGTAGACCGTGGCGAGGCCAACGGACTCCTCCTGCTCGATGAGGCGCTTGTAGACATCTTCCGCACTCATGTGGTGCGGCTCGGCGCTGCTGAGTACCTCCAGAACCTTCAGGCGGGGCAACGTAACTTTCAAACCTGCCCTTTTCAGATCAGCCCCGCTCAACGGCCTGCTCTCCATTCATTCAGGAGAGCCAACTTAGCCCATGCACCGGTTCCCGTCCACCGATTGCGGCCGTTAGAAGGGGCATTTGCGAGATGACCTGTCGCCCAACGCGGCAAAGTCCTCATTTCGATGTCACCGTGCATGCGGATGGTTGCCCGTGACGCTGACTTTGGACCCGGCGTTCATCCGTTGCTGCCGGCGGCTGTATTTCCGCTTCGGCGTTTCCGCGGCCGCCCGGCAGATCAGATCGGGCTGCGGCTCTCGGCATCGACCCGCACGGTCAATATGTCGGTGTCGTGATATTGCTGGTGGTGAACCGATGAGGCGAGATGGCGCAGGAGCCGCAGCGATACCTCGTGCTCGATCTGTTCCCCGGCGGCCGCGCCCTCGCCGAGCAGTGCGATGCGGTCCTCTATGTTCTCTTCCCCGCCGGTGGCCACGAATTCCAGCACGACGCCGCCCGCTTCACGGTGGGCGGTCAGCCGCAGGCGCCGGGGCGCCGGTTCCGCACCGCCTTCGTTTTCCCTGAGGAGGGTGAGCATGGTCTCCTCGCCGGCGGCGTCAAGGCGACCGGCCGTTTCGGGCTGGAGACCGTTACGGGTTGCGAAATCGGCGAGAAAATCCCTGATGACGGGCAGCGCCTGCAGATCGAATGCGGTTTCGACGCGGCGGCGGCGCGGTGCCGCCAGTTCGAGAAACAGGGTCATCAGCACCGCGGTGAGGCCGCCGGCGGTCATGCCGTTCTCCAGCAGGCCTCCCGCAAATGCCGAAACGTATTGGGGGAAGATCAGGCCGTTCTGGAAGCCGACACCCATCCAGAACGACACGCCCGCGACCAGGCCGGTGCGATAGTCGAGCCCGGCCTGAACGACCATTTTCATGCCGACGGCAAACAGCATCGAGAGGATCACCACCAGAAAAGCCGCGACGACGGCGTCCGGGATGGCAAGGATGACCGCCAATGCCTTGGGCAGGAATGCCAAAACGACGAAAATGCAGCCGATGGCGACTCCCACCCCGCGAGCCGCGACGCCAGTCAGTTCCGTGACCGCGACACTGCTGGAATAGGTGGTGTTGGGCACCGTCCCGCCAAGCCCGGACAGCAGATTGCCCACGCCGTCCGCGGCCACGGCGCCCTGTACGGCGCGGAAGTCGACGGCGCGCGGTTTCCGCCAGGACACGCCCTGGATAGCCGAGGCGTCGCCGATGGTTTCCATTGCGCCCACCAGGGTGACGAATACAAAGGCCGGCAGCAGCTTCCAGAACACGGGCCCGAATTGCAGGTCGAAACCCGGCCAGGCGAAGTCCGGAATGCCGATCCAGGCGGCCTCCGCTATCCGGGGTGTATCGTACATGCCGAAGTACCCGGCGGTCACGGAACCCGCAATCACGCCGATGACCGGCGCCCACAGCCTGAGCGCTCCGGTCGCTTTCAGTGCGATGCCGAGGATGACGAAGAGCGTCACTGCGGAAATCACCGCCGGTGCGATTGCCGGCGCGCCGTCGGATTGGGTTTTCAGCATGTCGAAGGCGATCGGCATGACGGTGACGGCGATCAGCATGATCACGGTTCCCACCACGGTAGGGGTCAGGATGCGGCGGAAGAGAGACAGCCGGGTCGACAGTGCGAACTGGAACAGGGAGGAAATGACGATCAGCGTGGCGAGCATGGCCGGACCGCCCTCGACGATTGCCGTGATGCTGACCGCGATGAAGGCGCCGGACGTGCCCATGAGCAGCACGTAGCCGGCCCCGATCCGTCCGAGGCGCACCGCCTGCAGAACGGTGGTCAGGCCACTCACCGCCACCGCCGCGAAGACCGCCCAGGCCAGGAACGCATCGCTGCCGCCCGCGGCGCGTACGATGATGGCCGGCGTCAGCACGATGCCGCCGATGGCGAGCACCGCAAGCTGCAGGCCGAGGCCGAAGGTCAGCGGCAGGGGAGGGTTTTCATCGGCTTCGAAGCGCACGCCGGATCGCGAATCGGGGAGTTCGGTAGCCATCTGGTTTCCTTCCTGTCTTGGCGGGGTACCTCTCCTCCCCCGGGGCTTTTATACCACGGCTCCACGGAGTCACCGCAATGTCTTGCCCGGCCCGGACGACTCGAACAGCCCCGCGCCGGTCTACATGCACGGGATTGTCATTGCGGCGAACACCACACACAATCTAGCGTAACGGCAACTTGTTGGGAGAAGACCATGAGAACGGTCCGCAATATCCTCAAGGCCAAGGGCGGAGGCATCTACAGCATCGACCCCGTGGACACCGTCTTCGCAGCCATCGCCATGATGGCCGAGAAGGAGGTCGGCGCCCTCCTGGTCATGCAGGAAGGCCATGCGGTCGGCATCATTTCGGAGCGGGACTACACGCGCAAGGTGATCCTGAAGGACAAGTCCTCCAAGCGGACCCGCGTATCGGAGATCATGACAACCGAGGTCATCTCCACCACCTCCAGCCACCACATCGATGAATGCGTCGCCCTGATGCAGGAGCATCACATCCGTCACCTGCCGGTGATCGACGAAGGCGTGGTAACGGGCATGCTGAGCTTGCGGGACCTCTTTTCCGCCATCATCGACGAGCAGGCCAGCACCATCGAGAATCTCGAGCACTACGTGCGCGGCGAGGTCCAGTAGGCGGCACCGGGCGGAAGCAACCCGTTACCGGGGCCGGCCGATTCAGGCCTGTCCGAAGAAAAACGCGGAGGGGAGAAGTGCTGGAAAAACTGGCCGAGGGTTACGGATTGATCGAAGGACCGGTCTGGAGCCCGGAACGCGGGCTGCTGTTCAGCGACGTGCTGTTCGGCGGCGTCTACTGTCTCGGTAGCGATGGCGGCGTCTCCACGGTGTTCGGCCACCGGCGCGGCATCGGGGGCATGGCGCTGCACGAAGGCGGCGGCCTGATCGTGAGCGGGCGCAACATCTCCTACAAGCCGTTCGACGGCGGCGCGACCGTGACCGTGCTCGACCGCGACGAGGCGGCGGGCAACATCGGCTACAACGATCTGACCACCGACGGCGAGGGAAGGATCTACGCCGGCAGCCTCGGGGCAAGCCCGGTGTTCGACGACGGGCGGGAACCGCGGGCGGGCGACCTGCACCTGATCGATCTCGACGGCTCGGCGCGGGTGGTGGGCACCGACGTGCAGTTGACCAACGGGCTCGGCTTCTCCCCGGACGGGAGCCTTCTCTACCACTCCGATTCCGGCCGGCAGACGGTCTATTGCTACGAGGTCGGAGACGATGGGTCGCTCGGTGAAAAACGACCCTTCGTCCGGACGGCCCGCGGCGCCCCGGACGGTCTCGTGGTAGCTGAGGACGGAAGCGTCTGGGTGGCGCTTGCGGGCGGCAACGGAGTCGGTGTCTACTCCGCCGCCGGCGAAGAGCGGGAGTTCATCGAGATCCCGCAGCCCATGTGCACAAGTCTCTGCTTCGGCGGGCGCTACCTCGATGAACTGTATGTCGTTTCCGGTTCCGAAGGCAGCGCCGGCGAGAGGGACGGAGCGATCTACACAACCCGCACAGGCGTTGCGGGGCTGCCGGTTCCCGCCGCACGGGTGAGAATTCCCTGAGGGAGTCGCTTCCCGGGAATTCACCGGCGCCGCAGGCCGGCGCGAGCTGCGCTAATCGGGCGACAACCCTCTCTCGGCGAGAAAGCCCCGGTTGAACAGGCTCGACTGGTACTTGTGCCCGGCGTCCGCCAGCACGGTCACGATCGTGTGGCCCGGGCCCAGCGACTCGGCCACCTGCACCGCGGCGCAGAGATTGATGCCGGTACTCGAGCCGAAGAACCAGCCCTCGCCGCGGAGCATTTCGTAGACCATGGACACCATGGGCTGATCGGGCACCTGAACGGCGTCGTCGATCTCGGTGCCCGCCAGGTTGTCGGTGACCCGGCTGTTGCCGATGCCCTCGGTAATGGAGGGCCCCGGCGTCATGACGGCCTCCCCGGTGGTCACCCAGTTGTATAGGGCGCTGCCGTGAGGGTCGGCCAGCACGATCCGGATGTCGCGGCTCTTCTCCTTCAGGTAGCGGGATACTCCCGCCAGCGTGCCGCCCGTGCCCACGGAGCAGGTGAAAGCGTCGACCCCGCCCCTGGTCTGCTCCCAGATCTCCGGGGCCGTGGACTCGTAGTGCGCGAGCCGGTTGGCGACGTTGTCGAACTGGTTCGCCCAGACGGCGTTTTCGAGCGACTCGGCATGGCGCCCCGCCTGCTTCTGATAGTTCATGGGGTCCTTGTAGGGAACCGTGGCGACCACGCGCACCTCCGCGCCCAGGGTCTTCAGTATCTCGACCTTCTCCGGCGACTGGTTGTCTGGCATGTAGATGACGCAGGGGTAGCCGCGCTCGTTGCACACATGGGCGAGACCGATGCCGGTGTTGCCGGCGGTGCCTTCCACGACGGTGCCGCCCGCCCGGAGCGCGCCGCTCTTCTCATGTTCGCGCACCATCCAGAGCGCTGCCCGGTCCTTGACGGAGCCGCCCGGATTCAGAAACTCCGCCTTGCCCAGGATTTCGCAACCCGTCGCCACGGAGAGGCTCCTGATGCGAATCAGCGGCGTATGGCCGATGCTGCCGGTGAACCCGTCCAGCGTGTTCATTGAGTCCGCCCCACGCGAAAACCCGGCATTCTAGCGGGTATCGACAGGCAATCAGAAGACGGCGGGGCAGGGCACGCGCAGGATTATTTTTCTACTGCGTCTGTACGCTGCTCGGTGATGTTTGGCAAACTGCGCCTGCGCGCGGGCCGGTGGACGGCCCGCAGCAGCGATGGACCACTGAAAAAACACCCACAGGAGGCGGGACAACACGATGGATCTTACTGCGCATTGGGTCGGCGTCACCTGCTTGGTGGTTTTCGTGCTTTCCTACTCGGTGGTCATTGCCGAAGAGTTCACGCACCTGCGCAAGTCGGTGCCGGTCATGCTGGGCGCCGGGATTATCTGGGCCTTCATCGCCGCGGAGTACGCCGGCGGCAGCATGACTCACGCCGCCGAAGAGGCGGTGCGTCATTTCCTCATCGAGTTCGGCGAACTGTTCCTGTTCCTGCTCTGCGCCATGACCTACGTCAATTCGATGAGCGAACGGCGCGTTTTCGAGGCGCTGCGCTCATGGCTGGTGCGCCACGGGTTCAGTTACCGCCAGCTCTTCTGGATCACGGGGGTCATCAGCTTCTTCCTCTCG
Organism: Gammaproteobacteria bacterium; assembly: GCA_028821125.1. Lineage (GTDB taxonomy): Bacteria > Pseudomonadota > Gammaproteobacteria > Pseudomonadales > Azotimanducaceae > Azophilus. The sequence continues at coordinate 51,288 of JAPPHD010000147.1, read as the reverse complement.
CCCATCATCGACAACCTCACCACGGCCCTGGTGATGTGCGCGGTGGTGCTGGCCGTCGGCGCGGGGAACAGGCGCTTCATCGGCATCGGCTGCGTGAACATCGTGGTGGCCGCGAACGCCGGCGGCGCCTTCAGCCCGTTCGGCGACATCACGACGCTCATGGTCTGGCAACGGGGCATCGTCGACTTCTTCACGTTCTTTGCGCTGTTCGTGCCCTCGGTGGTGAACTACATCATCCCGGCGGTGTTCATGGCGTTCTTCGTCGAGAACAGGACGCCGGACGTGAGCGATGAGCAGGTAACGATGCGCCGCGGCGCCAAGCGCATCATGTTCCTGTTCCTGTGCACCATCGCCACCGCCGTCTCCTTCCACAACTTCCTGCACCTGCCGCCCTTTCTCGGCATGATGACGGGGCTTGCCTACCTGAAGATATTCGGCCACTACCTGGCCATCACCAGCGTACCCCCGGTCCGGGGCGGGGCCGAAGGCGAGGAGGCGGGCGATTTCATACGGCCCTACGACAGCTTCCGCGAGGTGGCACGCGCCGAGTGGGATACGCTGCTCTTCTTCTTCGGCGTCATCATGTGCGTGGGCGGCCTCGGTTTCGTCGGTTATCTGGAACTCGTCTCCCAGTACATGTACGTGGAACTCGGCCCCACGTTCGCCAACACCATGGTGGGCATACTCTCGGCAATCGTCGACAACATCCCCGTGATGGTGGCGGTGCTGCAGATGAACCCGGCCATGGACATCTACCAGTGGCTCCTGGTGACGCTGACGGCCGGGGTGGGCGGCAGCATGCTGTCCATCGGCTCGGCGGCGGGCGTGGCGCTGATGGGCCAGGCGCGCGGTTTCTATACGTTCTTCGGGCACCTGAAGTGGACGCCGATCATCGCGGTGGGTTATTTCGTCAGTATCTGGGTGCACCTGATGTGGAACACGCACTACGAAGGGATCATGCCCTGACCCGGTTATGACCGGCGGAACTCCAGGCCCTCGAAGCTGCCCTCTTCGCGCCAATCCTCGAGCAGCTTGAAGAAGCCGATCGAGCCGCCGCCCCAGGGCGCCGACTGGGCGGCGTGGGGATGCTCCTGGCCTTCGTTGTTGTAGTACCCGGGCGTGCAGTCGGGGCCGCCGAGACCGGCCAGCGGGCCGCCTTCGAAGCCGAGGATGGTCTTCACCCAGGCTTCCTCGGCATCCCGGGTCACTTCCGCTTCCGTGAAACCGTTCTGCAGCGCGTGGCCGATGATGTGCGCCTGGTGCACGGCGCACTCCTCCAGGAGGTGCGGGAAATTGGCGGTGAACGCGGCCTGGGAGATCTGCGAGACGAAAAGATTCGGAAACCCGTGGCTGCTCATGCCGTGCAGGCTGCGCGTGCCGTCGTTCCAGTGTTCGCTGAGCAGCCTGCCGCCGCGGCCGGCCGCGTCGTAGCCGGCCCTGCGCGTATAGGCGGTGCCGACCTCGAAGCCGGTGCTGTAGATGATGCAGTCCACCTCGTAGGTGATACCGGCCACCACCAGGCCCTTCTCGGTGACGCGCTCCACGCCCTTGCCGTCGGTGTCCACCAGGTGGACGTTGGGCCGGTTGAACGTGGGCAGGTACTCGTCGTTGAAGGTGGGCCGCTTGCAGAACATCTGGTAGTAGGGCTTGAGCTTCTCGGCCGTTTCGGGGTCGTCCACCAGTTCGTCCACCCGGCCGCGCAGCTCTTCCATCTTCTCGAAGTTGACCATCTCGATCATTTGCGGGAGCGACATGTTGGCGCCGGGATCCGCGTTGCGGAACCGGTGGACGAACTTGGCGACGAGGTCGGTCCAGCCGTCGTCGACCAGGTCCTCTTCCTGGGGCACGCCCGAGACCAGGGCGTTGAAGTTCTCCATCCGGTGTTTCTGCCAGCCCTGTTGCAGGCCCCGAGTCCACTCCGGGTCGGTGGGCGAGTTGCCGCGCACGTCCACCGACGAGGGTGTGCGCTGGAATACGTAGAGTTCTTTTGCGGCCTCGCCGAGAAAGGGAACGCACTGGATGGCGGTGGCGCCCGTGCCGATGATGGCCACCCGCTTGTCGCCGAGCCGGTCGAGATTGCCGTCCGGCCCGCCGCCGGTGTAGCCGTAGTCCCAACGGCTGGTGTGGAAGCTGTGCCCCTTGAAATCGCGCAGGCCGGGAATGCCGGGCAGTTTCGGGCGGTGCAGCGGGCCGTTGGCCATGCACACGAAGCGGGCGCGCACGGCATCGCCGCGATCGGTGTGCACGGTCCACCGGGAGATGGCCTCGTCCCAGCGCAAGTCAGTCACCTCGGTCTGGAACAGCGTTTGTTCGTACAGGCCGTAGTGGCGCCCGATCGCCGCGGCGTGGTCGAGAATCTCGCGGGCGTAGGCGTACTTCTCCTTCGGCACGTAGCCCAACTCCTCGAGCAGCGGCAGGTAGCAGTAGGATTCCACGTCGCACTGCGCGCCCGGATAGCGGTTCCAGTACCAGGTGCCGCCGAAGTCGCCGCCCTTCTCGATGAGCAGCAACTCGTCGATGCCCGCCTCGCGGAAGCGCGCGGCTGTCGTCAGGCCGCCGAAGCCGCCGCCGATCAGCACCACGTCCACCGCGTCGGTGATCGGCCCGCGCTCGATGCGCTCGTCGATATAGGGGTCGTCGAGGAACCGCGCGAACTCGCCGGTCATCTCTACGTACTGATCGTTGCCGTCCGGGCGCAGGCGCTTTTCGCGCTCGATGCGATAGCGCTCGCGCAGGGCATTCGGGTCGAAATCGGGTTCGCGGGCAATCTCGCTCATAGCTGCGGTCTCTTTTCCAGCAAATTGTCGGTGGGTCGGGTGCCTGCAAGGAGGCGAAGTGCATTGTTCTCGCGTCGGACGGGAGCCGATCGGGCAACGCAACCCTGAATCTTGAGTCGGGTTTCAGTATCGCACATCAGATTGCCCCACAGGGACCAGACAGCAAGTCGACGGACAAACGAGTGTATCGCGACGTCGTTGGTTGCTGCCGGAACCCTGTGCCGGCAGGCGGGCAGTTTAGCGATGGCAGAGGATCAGGTGAAGCCAGTAAGCCACGCCGTCTGCGGTCAGCGGAAGTCAGTTGGCGTAGGCGCCGCCGGTCGACAAACCCTGCTCCCGGCGCAGCCCTGCCAATGCCTGCGGAACCGTCCGTTCCGGCTCAATGGCCGCGGGATACTCCGCGACAGTCTCTGCCGCGCGTTGCGCTGCGTCCGTCAGGCCGCAACGCCAAGCCAGCAGGAAAAGGTCTCGCAGCGCCCCGGCATTCATTTTCCCGCGCGAATCCGCGGGCGGCCAGCTCACAATGTTCCCGCCCCGAACCGATCGTAGCGCAGTCGGCAGGGCGGCCAGCACGGCACGGGCGCTATCCGCGAGTGTCTGGCGCCAATCGAATCCGTTCAGATCCCCGGCGTGCAGCAGCAACTGCAGCGTTTCGCGGGGCCGAAATTCGAATCGATTGCCGGCGAGATCGGCCAGAAAGGGAGCGGCATCGGCAGGCCCCACGAACTCCAGCAAGGAATGCAAGGCCTCGCTTTCGCTGCCATCGTAGAGTCGTGCGACGATCTCTCGCAGAAAGCGCATCGCAAGCATGGCGTCGCCTGCCTGTTCGAGCAGGCGCAACATTGCGGTTCTGCTCTTGTCTTCACGGCGCGGGGAAGTTGGCGGCCAGAACTCGATGAGCCGTTCGATCAGGCCGTCTGCCAGGGCCGGATCTGCCGCAATCTGCCGTTGAGCCCAGGCGATGGCTGCGTCGATGCTCTCGTCGGCGAGAAGATCCAGTGTTCGGCAACGCGGCCAGATGACGAATGCTGCGTGGCGATAAGCCCGTTCCAGGGTAACACCCTCGTTTCCAGTTGCCTCGTTCACCCATTGCTCGTCCGGTTCGGCGTGGTCGAGGGCCCCCGCGGGCAGGGCTTCGCCCGGATTCAGTGCAATCTTCCCGAAGGGCGCCTCCTCGCCATCGGAACCGACCCATCCGTCGAGCCAATAGCGCCCATCGAGAATCTCGTCGAATTCAAGGTCGTCGGCATCGTCGCCGCGCCAACCCCAGCCATCGAAATACTCTCCGTCCGCGTAGCGCGCCGTGCCTTGCTCTTCGACATGAACGATCGCCGCGTAAAACTCGCATTTCGCGTCGTTCGTCGAGCGCTCAAGAACCCGGGCCAGTGCCCCATCCGCGTTTTTCAGTGAATCGAACGACAGGCCCGCCTGGCTGTAGTCGTGTTCGAGCATCCAGACCAGCTTGTCGGGACCGTGTTCTCCCTCGCGCCAGGCGATGAGCTGTTCCGCGATTCCTTGAACCGTGCTCGAATAGTCGGGCGCCTGCCGGGGAGTTTCCGTATCACCCGGCTTCAGACAGAGATTGAACACGAGAGACAACCGGTACCCGTCGAGAACCGGGCGGGTTTCATGTGTGCAGTCGGCGTAAAATGCCGCGTAAGCAAGTTCGGAAGGCTCGGTCGCATTCATGTCGATTACCGCCTCCTCGGCGCGGTGCCTGACGACGAGTTCACCCCCGGCGCCCGCGGCCGGTAGCGTGACCGAGAGGGTGGCGACCATGCCGTCGGCTTTCTCGGTGTCGCGATGCGCGGCAAAGAAACCGCCCGTTTCGTACAGCAGCAGCTTGTAGAGTCGCGCATCGAGCCTGTCGGCGGGACACCCGAGACCGGCCGCCGCGGCGTTCAGAGTGTGCTCGGAAGTACTCGCCCAACCCCTGCCACCCAGGCGAATCCTGTCGGCGCCGATCTGCCAGCAGTCGCGCACGCTGGTGTCCACCAGAGTGTCGGCGCCCTTGCCGTACGGGGCGCGTTCCGCCGCTGCTACCAGGGACCGTATCTGGGCGACCGGAACCGGAAAGGAGAGCATCCCGACCCCGGCCACTTCCACCGTTGGCATGGCAGCAAACTCCCGGCCGTGGGTGCAGAATCCACCGGGGCGTTCGACAGACTGAAAAAGATCCTCGAGTTGCCGCCAATCCACGGCGTATTCGATGTCGATGCCGGTCATCTCAATGCCTCTGCTCCGCTCAGATGGGTTCGGTTAACCTCGTTTTCGGGTTCCAGCTTACCTTGAATTCCACGCGTTCCGATTCGATGACTTGGCAATAGGGCAGGTCGTCCAGATTGATAGGGACGAGTCGATTCGCCGCAATTGAGCCGCTTGCGCAGTGCGTCCGGCACTTTGGAGTGCCGATTTGTTGACTAAACGTACGTTATAACGTACTTTCATGGTTTTCTCGGAGAGGATTGCATGACCACTCTCAATGCTACCGATGCCCGTTCCAGACTTTATCGCCTCATCGATGAAACAACGCAATCACATAAACCGATTGTGATTACCGGCAAGCGTGGAAACGCGGTTCTCCTGGCGGAACAGGACTGGAACGCGATCAACGAAACGCTCTACCTGGTTTCCATGCCCGGCATGCGCGAATCCATACGTCAAGGATTGGAAACCAGTCTGGAAGACTGTAAAACCGACCTTGACTGGTGATGTGGGAGCTTTACTTCACATCGCAGGCCAGGAAGGACGCGAAAAAGCTGGCAAGGGCGGGGTTAAAGGCGCGAGCCCAAACGTTGCTGGACGTCATTCAGGCCAATCCCTACCAGAATCCGCCTCCGTATGAGAAATTGGTGGGCGATCTGGCTGGTGCGTACTCTCGAAGAATCAACATTCAACACCGACTGGTTTACCAGGTTCTCGAGGAAGAAAATGCGGTGAAAGTGTTACGCCTTTGGACTCACTACGAGTAACAACGGGCCGGTCGCGTACCCATGGTCCAAAATCCCGCTGAATCAGGGTTGGCAGATTTCGACCGCACCGTCGATGTCGGGGTTCGAACAGCCGCCTTCTCATGGCTGGACAGCCTGGTCCTGACTCACGGAGAAGTCCTGCCCCGGGTTGCCCTGGAACAGGGCTTCGTCTTTGACAGCCGACGCGTGTGTGTCATCGGACCATCCGGAATATTCAAACCGGCTCTCTTGCATGCACCGTTGTCAATCACCAGCTCGCCGAACGGTCCCTATGACGATGCCTTCGCCCCCAGCGGGCTTCTGCGGTACCGATACCGCGGAACGGACCCGGGACACCGGGACAACGTCGGGCTAAGGTACGCCATGGAAAAGCAACTGCCTCTCGTGTATTTCCATGGCATTCTGCCCGGCCGGTACCTCGCAATCTGGCCAGTCTATGTGGTTCACGACTTCCCCGAGGCGCTTACGTTCTCCGTTGCCGTTGACGATGCCGCAAACCTGGAGTTTCGGGCACAACCCGAAACGGCCGGCTTGCAGGTGGCTGAAGTGCGTCGCCAATATGTAACAACCCTGACCAGGCGTCGCGTTCATCAAACTGCGTTTCGCGAACGGGTTCTCCGTGCATACAGACATCGTTGCTCCTTCTGCCGCCTGCGCCACAGTGAGTTGTTGGAAGCCGCACACATCATTCCTGACCCCGAGCCGGAAGGTGAACCGGTAGTCAGCAATGGACTATCGCTTTGTCGATTGCATCATGCTGCATTCGACAGATTTTTTGTCGGCGTAAGACCGGATCACGTCATCCATGTGCGTACCGACGTACTTGAAGAATCCGACGGCCCGACGCTCCGTCATGCAATTCAGGGCTTGCACGGACAGCGAATCACCCTTCCCAGAAAACTCGGCGAACGTCCGGGGGTTCAACGCCTTGAAGAGCGGTATCAACGCTTTCTGGACGCTACGAAAGTAGCTTGAGCGATTCCCACATGTCGGCAGTTCGATCAATGCCATGAAAACCCAATCAGCAACGGATTGAGGTGGTCGGGTCCGTTTGGACAGTTTGAGGGCAAAGTTAAGGATTGCTTTCGTGTTGGTTCATCGCCCTCGTGTTGATGCTGCATGTTCCTTTCTTCCGGTGTTCATGGTCAATCCAGTTCCGGGAGAGCGCCGCCGTTCGCGTGCAGGGAGCGCAGCGACCGGAGCGCGAACGGCGGCGGCCGCCGCGCCTACGTGAAGCGCAGCGGATCGCCGATGACGCCTTGTTCCTGCAGCGCGGCGATTTGCCGCTCGCTCATTTCGAGTTCGGCAGCGAGTACCTCGTGGGTGTGCTCGCCCAACCGCGGCGCGCGCTCCATTTCCACGGTGGATTCCGACAGCCTTGGCGCAAACCCGAGCATGGGCACCCTGCCGTGTACGGGCAGGTCCATTTCGTACACGAATCCGCGCTCGGTGAGGTGCGGGTCGTGATGCATTTCCACGGTGTCGAGACAGGCCGAACAGGGGACGCCGGCGCCGGCGATGGCCTCCATTGCCTCGTATTTGGTGCGCTGTCCGGTCCAGTTGCGGATCTCCTCGTACAGGGCGTCGCCGTTCTCGATGCGTGAACCCACGTCCGCAAAGCGCGGGTCGAGCAGCAGGTCGCCGCGCTCGATCGCCGCGCAGAGCGCGTCCCAGTGGCCCTCGTTCACCGGCATCAGGTAGATGTAGTCGTTGGCGCCGAACGGTTTGCACGGGTAGATGTTCACCGGCGGCACGCCGCCGGCGTTGCCGGTGCGCGGCGCCGGGCGCTTGTCCCAGCCTGAACCCAGGTAGGTGCGGGTGCGGACGTAGTAGGCCGCCGCCTCCTGCATCGACAGCTCCACCTCCTGGCCGGCGCCGGTGCGCTGTTTCTGGATGTACGCGGCCAGGATCGCCATGGCCGCCTGCACGCCGGTGCCGGAGTCGCCGATGGTGCTGCCCGGCATCATCGGCGGCCCGTCCGCTTCCCCGGTGACCGAGAAGGCGCCGGCAGCCGCCTGTGCCACCATGTCCATGCAGCGGTATCCGGACCAGGGGCCGGAGGCGCCGAAACCCTTGATGCGGACGTAGACGATTCCCGGGTTGGCCGCCTTGAGCACGTCGTAGCCGATGTTCAGCCGCTCGATGACGCCGGGACCGTAGTTCTCGACGAAAACATCGAACTTCGGCGCCATTTCCAGCAGGATCCCGCGGCCCTTGCGGCTGCGCAGGTTCAGCGCCAGGCTTCGCTTGTTGGCGTTCCAGGCGCAGAAGTAGGCGGAGTAGTCCTCGGTCGAATACCGGCCCACGCCGCGGCCCGGGTCGCCGATGTCGGGCGCCTCCACCTTCACCACGTCCGCGCCGAGCCAGGCAAGCGCCTGGGTGCAGGAGGTGCCCGCCTCGTATTGGGTCATGTCCAGTATCCGAAGTCCGTCCAGTGCGGCCATAAGGCGCCTCCAGCAGTAGCCATCGACAAGCAATGCGCCTCTAGTGAACATCTACTCGCGCACGGAATCAAAGCGCACGCGTGTTGACAGGTAGTCCCTCCACGGACTCGACGATTCTCCGCCGGAACCCCCCGACTATTGCGCGGCCGCCTGTCGGTCAGGTGCCGGCGTGACCGGTTTTCAGTGCAATGGCATTGGCGATGGATTCCTGCCTCGATGTCAGCAGGTCGCCTTCGGGATCCAAGCCGTACTTCGCGAGCAGCCTGTCCATGGCGTCTTCGTGAGCTTCGAGGTCGCCGTTTGCCAGTATGTGACAGACCCGGATGTCCCGGCGCTCGAGCGCGTGGCCGACGAGCAGCGTTCTATGGCAGTCCAGCGGTTCCTTTTCCGCACACATGATCGCGGTGCGGCGATCGTTTGACTCGTCGATCAGGCGCTTCAGTCCGTTCCGAAATCGCTCGGTGCGGGCGGTGCGCTCGTAACTGACCCGTCCGTTTTCGTAGCAGGCGGGATCGTCGGGGCGCCCGCCGAGTTCAGTGCCGAAATAGTCGTAGTGGATACCGCGTGCCTCCAGCGCCGCCGCGAACGCCTTGCGATTGAAATGCGGATTGAAGCGGCTGTACGGCGTCGAGCGCACGTCGGCCAGGGTGTCGATTCGATGGAACTCGATCAAGTTCAGGAAGACGTCAAGCGGATGGATGGAATGCCCGATGGTGAACACGGGTGTCGTATTCGCTGATTGTCCCATCGGTCGAAACCAGCAGTCGCAGGGTTGCCGCTTTCAAGGCCGGAACTGTATCGCCCTGGGCGCGAGCCGTGCCGGCTGGGTGGCGATGCGGTAGGCGATCTGCGCCCATTCGCAGACCAGTTTGCGGGTGTCCCGTGGATCGATCATTTCTTCCAACTGGAACTTCGACAATGGCCCGAGGGGCCCCCGGGCGCTCTCGATGCGCGCCATGAGTTCGTCGCGCAGCGCTTGCGGGTTCTCGGCCTCGGCGAGCTGTCGCTTGTAGGCCGCTTCGATGCCGCCTTCCGGGGGAATGCCGCCCACGTCCGCCGCCGGCCAGGCGACCCGCATCGAAGGCCGCGAGCGCGGCGTTGCGAAGTTGTTGCCGGCCACCCCGAAACTGCGGCGCACGATCACGGTGAAGATGGGCACCGTCACCTGGGCGAAGGCGATCATCCACTCGCCGCCGCGGCGGATGGTGCCGGCGATCTCGTGCTCGAGGCCGACGGCGAAACCGGGGTTGTCCACCAGGTTCAGGATCGGCAGGTGGAAGAGGTCGCAGAGATCAAGGTGGCGTGTCACCTTGCTGCAGCCGTCCGCGGTGAGCGCCCCGCCGTTGGCGTGCCGGCTGTCCGAGGCGACCACGCCCATGGGAATGCCGTCCATGCGGATGAAACCGGTGACCTGGTCGGTGCCCCAGAGAGGGCCGATTTCGAAGAACGAGCCCTTGTCCGCGATCAGGTTGATGGCGCGGCGGATGTCGAAGGTGGTGGTTCGCTTACGGGGCACCAGCGTGAACAGCTCTTCCTCCCGGCGGTCGGGCGGGTCGTCGGCGCCCGGCGGTACCACCGGGGGCGCCTCGTAGGTGTTCGACGGCAGGTAGGAAAGGAAGCGCCGCGTGATCGCCGCCGCTTCCTCTTCGGTGTCGGCCGGATTGTCGACGGAGCCGTTGGTGCAGTGGATGTGCCAGCCGCCGAGATCTTCCTTGGTGATCTCGTAGCCCATGGCGTGGCTGACCACCGGCGGCCCGGCGACGAAGAGCTGGGAAATGTCACGGACCATGACCGAGAAGTGGCCGAGTACGGCCTTGGCCGCGCCGAGGCCCACCACGCTGCCTAGCAGCATGTTGACCACCGGCACCGTGGCAAGCTGCTCGGTGAACATGGTGCCGCCCAGGTGGCCGGGGAGAAAGGAACCGCCCGTTCCGGCGACCCGGGGGCGGCCGGCCTTGATCGCGCCTTCGCTCTCCTTGGCCCGGCTCTCGCCGGCGCGTTTCTGCTGAGGCACCATCGAAGCGACGCTGCCGCCGCCGGAGGAGCCGTCCAGAAGCCGTATGGAGGGCATCCGCATCTCCAGGGAAAGCCGGTCGAGATAGGTGCTCTTGGCGCCGATGGCGCCGTCGGAGTGGCCGCCTCTGGATGTGAAATCGTCGGCGCAGACAACCGCCGGCCGGCCTTCGACCCTGCCCCAGCCGCCGACATGGTTGGATGGGGTGAAGGCGGCGATGTTGCCGTCCTCGTCGTGGGACGGAAAGCCGGTGACGCTGCCGATTTCCCGGAAGGAACCCTCGTCGAGCAAGAGGTCGATCCGCTCCCGGCAGGTGAGCTTGCCGCGGCTGCGCTGACGCACCACGCCGGGGTCTTCGGAACCGGGCTGCAGTCGCTCGTTGGCAAGCCGTTTGATGGACGCGACTTCCTTGATCAGCGGCGCCCAGGTGTTCTCCTCCGAAGTTGCCGTTGTACCGCCCCGGCTGCCTTCGGCGGGAGAAACGGCCATCACCACCTGCCCGGCGGCAACGTTGTCACCGGGCTTGAGGCCCTGGGCCGCGCTCAAGGTTCCCGAACAGGGGGCGGTCACCTCAGACTCCATCTTCATGGCGCTGATGACCAAGAGAGCCTCTCCCGCAGTCACACGGTCGCCCTCGGCCGCATGCACCTCGAGCACGGTGCCGCTCATTGCGCAGGCCACCGGCATGTCGCCGTCCGGTATCGCCAGTTCAGGATGCGAGGGCGGGACGGCGGCCGGGCGGGCTCCCGGGGCCAGTCCCGAGCTTGAACCGGCTGCCTGCCGTTCCAGGAGAGCCAGGGTTCCGTTGTGAACGGCCTCGGGTCCCGAGGTCAGCAGGTCGGGGTGATCGGCGAGCAGTGTGGTTCTTGCATCGCCCCCCCTCATGTCGGGATGTTCGAGAATGGCGCGCAGCATCGCGATGTTGGTGCCGAGACCGGCGATATGAAACTCGTCGAGCGTGCGGCGCGTGCGTTCCACGGCGGCGGCAAAGGAAGCACCGGCGGTGGAGGTGCAGATCACCTTGGCCAGCAGGGGATCGAACTGGGGTGGCGGCGCATAGCCGAGATACCCCGCCGCATCGACCCGCACGCCCGGTCCGGAGGGCTCCTTGTAGGCGCTGATGGTGCCGGTGCCCGCGGCGTTCACCCGTGCCTGTATGGAGTATCCCCGGGGTATGGCGATGGCCGACTGGTCGCCCATGCCGAGGCTGTCCAGCGTCGCACCCGCCGCGATCCGGAACTGGGCCTCGACGAGGTCGATTCCCGTTATCTGCTCGGTGACCGTGTGCTCGACCTGGATGCGGGGATTGCACTCGATGAAGTAATGCTTGCCCGTCTCCGGTGCCACCAGGAACTCGACGGTGCCGGCGTTGACGTACTTCGCGGCGCCGGCAAGCTTCACCGCATCCGCGTGCAGCCGCGCGCGCACCGCGTCGTCGAGATTGGGCGCCGGCGCCGTCTCGATGAGCTTCTGGTTGCGCAGTTGCACCGAACAGTCGCGCTCGAACAGGTGGACGACGTTGCCCTTTTCATCGGCGAGGATCTGGACTTCGACGTGCCGGGGGCGCGAAACCAGTTTCTCCACGAACAGCGAGGCGTCCCCGAATGCCGCCGCCGCTTCGCCCTGGCAACGGTCGAACGCCCCGCGCATCCCGTCCGCCGCAGTCACCGCGCGCATGCCCCGGCCGCCGCCCCCCGCGGCTGCCTTCAGCATCACCGGATAGCCGACTTTGCCGGCAGCGTCAGCCGCTTCTTTCCAGGTTGTTACGGCCATGCCGCCACCGGGTACTACGGGGATGTCGAGAGATTCAGCCAGTTCGCGAGCCCGCACCTTGTCGCCGAACAGCGCGAGAGCCTCGGCCCCGGGGCCGATAAAGGCCAGGCCGTTCGCCGTGCAGAGTTCAGCGAACGGCGCGTTCTCCGCGAGAAAGCCGTAGCCCGGATGCACGCAGTCGCATCCGGTCTCCCCGGCGATGTCTATGAGCGCCCCGGCGTCCAGGTAGGCGCTGAGGGGGTCGCCCCCGTCGCTGCCGAGTTCCCGGGCTTCGGTTACCACCCTCGTGTGCAGCGACCAGGCATCGACCGCAACATGGACACCGACGGACTCCATGCGGAGCGCAGAGGCCGCCCTGGCGATACGAATCGCGATCTCGCCCCGATTGGCTATCAGTACGCGCTTGAAAGGTTTCACTTCTACTCCCCGAAATCGGCGTCGGCGGTATGTCGGGAGTGCCACCGTACGCCACAGTCTGTCGGATGCGCCGCGCTTGTTGCAAGACGTTGCCATTCTTCAGCGAGTTGATGCGGAAGTCAGGTTGGAGGAAATCAGGCTCGGACCCGTCGGTGGAAGTGGAGGCGGAGTTGGAACTGTGCTGACGGGTAGTGGAACCGGCCTGCCGGTCGCGTCGTTTCTGATAGGCTTCGCTGTCGCGAGTCGGAGGAAGCGGGCGGTCATGCACGTCGTAGTCATCGGTGCGGGTCTGCAGGGTATCTGCACGGCTTACTATCTCGCCGAGGCCGGGGTCGAGGTCACCGTGCTGGAGCGCAACGACGGCCCGGCCCTGGAGGCGAGCTTCGGCAACGGGGGCTATATCCAGGGGGAGTGCCCGGAGATCTGGAACCAGCCGGGCATGCTGGGCGTGCTGCCCAAGTGGTGGTGGTCGAGCCTGAGCGGCAATCGCAGGGAAGCCGCGAAGCTGTTGCGCACGTCTGAACTCCTGCGCCTGCTCCCCTGGGGTGTCCGTTTCCTGCGGGCTGCCAAACCCGACATCTATTTCAGGAACGTCGCCCTGAACCGCGAGCTTGCCCTGTACACGCTGGATTGCATGGCGGATCTGCGCCGTGACCTGGGCATCGAATACGCGCACCGGTCCTGTGGCTGCCTGTTCATTTACCGCGATCGGCACAGCATGGAACGCCTCCGCCCACTGCTGGACCGCCTGGGCGCCGATTGGGAAGAACTGGACCGGGACATGCTGCTGCAGACCGAGCCGTGCCTGCGTCCGATCGGCGATGAGCTGTGCGGAGCGATCCGGTTTCCGCGGGACGTATCGGCGGATTCGTATCTCTTTTCAAGGGCGATGTCCGAAATGGCGGCGAACAATGGAGTCAGGTTCGAATACGGGAGCCCGGTTTCGCGCCTCGCCGCGCATGGATCGGGGGTGAAAGTCACCGCGGACGGGAAGGAGGTGCGGGGCGATGCCCTGATTATCGCGGCCGGCGCGTATTCGGGCAGGTTGGCGGCGACCCTGGGCATCAGGCTGCCCATCGCCCCGGCCAAGGGCTATTCCGTGACCATCCCGCTCGGCGACTGGCCGGAGCGCCCGCGCCATGTCATCGGCGACATGGGCGTGCATGCGGGTCTCAACGTGCTCGGCGACGCGCTGCGGGTTGCGGGTACGGCGGACTTCTGCGGTTACGACACGAGCATCGACCCCGAGCGCATCGACTACATGGTGGGCCTGGTGGAAGCCGTGCTCCCGGAATTCGCCAGGGCCATGGACCGGGAAGCGATCAGGCCCTTCGCGGGACTACGACCGCTGTCTGCCGACGGCCTGCCCATGATCGGCGCAACCGGCGTACCCAATGTATACGTGAATACGGGCCACGGCGGCCTGGGCTGGACCCTGTCGGCCGGGTCTGCCAAAGTCCTGGCGGACCGAATCCGAGGCAAGACACCGGCGCTCAACCCGGATCCCTATTCGCCACTGCGCTTTTGATGCGCTGCAATTCCCTATTTTCTCGCCTTCGGTGGGGGTTGGTTGAACGTGCGCCGGAACTCGAGTTTCCCGCCTGTCTCGTTTCTCGTAGCGACGCCGGTTAATCTTCGGCCGAGGCAGCCAAGGAGAGCCTGATGACCGATCGTCAGATTGCACGCAACATTGTCGAAGCGGCCATGCGGGACGGACGCCGGTCGCTGAATGCCGAAGAAGCCTTCCGGGTCTGCACTGCCTACGGCATCGCAATCCCGGAGCAGGGTATCGCGAAATCCCGCGCGCAAGCCCGTTCCGTTGCGGAGCGCATCGGTTATCCGGTGGTCGCCAAGATTGACTCCCCCGATATCCTGCACAAGACCGACGCCGGCGGGGTGATTCTGGGCATCGACAGCGGGGAGGCGCTCGAGGCCGCCTACGACCGCCTGGTCGCCCAGGCGGCGAACCATGCGCCGGGCGCTGCCGTCAACGGCGTGCTGGTTCAACGTCAGGCCGGCGATGACGCGGGTTCACGGGAAGTGATCGTCGGCGCCGCCACGGATCCGGTATTCGGCAAGCTTGTCGCCTTCGGGCTGGGCGGCGTGCTGGTGGAGGTCATGGGCGAAGTGACCTTCCGGTTGGCGCCGGTAAAGGAAGACGAGGCCGCGGCCATGCTGGACGACATCGCGGGCGCCGCGGTGCTGGACGGGGTGCGGGGGGCCCGGGGCGTCGATCGGGACGCGTTGGCTCGATTGATCGTGAACGTCGCCCGGCTGGTTGCCGATTGCCCGGAAATCCACGAACTCGACCTGAACCCGGTGTTCGCGAGCGCCGGGGGCGCCTGTGCGGTGGATGCGCGCATCCTGTTGCAGGAGCCGGCCGAGCCGCGTTTCCGGCCTGACCAGGGCGACATCCTGGCGGCGATGCGCCGGATCATGCAGCCGGATGCCGTTGCCGTGATCGGCGCGTCCGCCGAGGACGGCAAGATCGGCAACTCCGTCATGAAGAACCTGATCGACGGCGGCTACGAAGGCGCGCTCTATCCCATCCATCCCAAGGCGGACGTCATCCTGGACCACCGCTGCCACGCCAGTGTCATCGATGTACCGGGAGACATCGATATTGCCATTTTCTGCATTCCCGCCCGGTTCGTCGCCGGCGTGCTCGCCGAGTGCGGCCGCAAGAAGATCCCCGGCGCCATTCTCATCCCCTCGGGATTCGCGGAGGTGGGCGAACAGGCGCTGCAGGACGAGATCGTCGCGGTGGCCCGGGAGAACGGCGTGCGCCTCATGGGGCCGAACATCTACGGCTACTACTACACCCACAAGAACCTCTGCGCCACCTTCTGCACGCCCTACACGGAGAAGGGCAAGGTGGCGCTGTCGTCCCAGAGTGGCGGGGTGGGCATGGCCATCGTCGGCTTCAGCCGCTCCGCGAAGATGGGCGTCTCCGCGATCGTGGGGCTCGGCAACAAGGCCGATATCGATGAGGACGACCTCCTGACGTTCTTCGAGCAGGACCCGAACACCGAGGTGATCGCCATGCACGTGGAGGACCTGAAGGACGGCCGGGCCTTCGCCGAAGTGGCTGCCCGGGTATCACGGAAAAAGCCCGTCGTGGTGCTGAAGGCGGGCCGCACCCGCATGGGCGCCCGCGCCGCCAACTCGCACACCGGAGCGCTTGCCGGCGACGACCGCGTCTACGGCGCGGTGCTGAAACAGAGCGGTGTGATTCGCGCAACGACCTTGAACGACATGCTCGAATACGCCCGGGGGTTGCAGGTGCTGCCGACGCCGGCGGGCGAGAACGTCCTGATCCTGACCGGCGCCGGCGGTTCGGGGGTATTGCTGTCCGATGCCTGCGTCGACCACGGCCTGTCCCTGATGGCGATGCCCGAAGACCTCGATGCCGCCTTCAAGGCGTTCATCCCGCCCTTCGGCGCATCCGGCAACCCGGTCGACATAACCGGCGGCGAACCGCCCTCCACCTACCGGGCCACCATCGACCTGGCTCTCGAGGACAACCGCATCCACGCCCTGGTGCTCGGCTACTGGCACACCATCATCACGCCGCCCATGGTGTTCGCCGAACTGCTGGGCGAAGCGGTGGCCGCGGCGCGCGGCCGGGGCATCGACAAGCCGGTGGTCGCATCCCTGGTGGGCGACGTGGAGATCGAGGCGGCCTGCGACTACCTCATGGACCGCGACATCCTGGCGTACCCCTATACGGCAGAGAAGCCGGTCGCCGTGCTCGGAGCGAAATACCAGTGGGCGCGCAACGCGGGATTGATCTGATCCTTCCGCATTCTATCCTTGAGCCGGACAGGGTGCCGCGGCATGACGGCTTTTGCCTGGCGTGCCGGATACCCGTACCGCATACCTGCTCTCGGCGCTCGATCGAAGGAATTGTTCGGAACGTCGATTCCCAAAAAAATAAATCTTTTTAAATCAATGTCTTGAGATTTTGTTCCATGCGAGTCGGCAACCCGGCGCGCCGAGACGAGGACGTGGAAGGAACAACGCAGAATCTCGGGAAAGAGTTCGTATGCGGCGCTTCCCTTTCGGCGCGTTAAGCTCGTCCGAAAACCTAGCGTACGGCAGGATGATGTGGCCGTGCGCCGAAAGGGAAGCGCCGTATGCGAACTCGCTAGTGAGACTGACGATATTATGTTAAATATAAATTTCTTTAAAATCAAAGACTTGTGATTTGTTCCATGAAGGCCCGCTATTGATTGAGCAGATGCAGGGCTTCCTCGTGAACCCTGGCGTCTCCGGCCGCTACCGCCGTACCCCCCATGCAAGGGTCGCCGCCCGACCAGGTCGTTATCACACCGCCCGCGCCCCGCACGATGGGTATCAGCGCCTGGATGTCATAGGGCTGCAGCGACGCCTCGACGACCAGGTCGAGGCAACCCATCGCCAGCAGCGCGTAGTTGTAGCAGTCGCCTCCGAACCGGGTGAAGCGCACCGCCCCGTCGACCCGGTCGAAGGCCGCTCGCTCTTCACCCGACTTGAACATGCGCGGAGTGGTTGCGGCCAGCGCGGCATCTGCCAGCGCGGCGCAGGGACGCACTCGCAACGCGCGTTCCTCGCCGGCGTGCCGGTAGCCCGCACGCCCACCCGAACCGAAGAAGGTCTCGCCGGTGAACGGTTGGTGCAGGACGCCGAGCACCGGCGCCTGACCGTCGAACAACCCGAGCAGAACGCCCCAGTGCAGTTGGCCGGTCACGAAACCCCGCGTGCCGTCTATGGGATCGATGACCCAGGTGAGGCCGTTGCCCTCCTGGTGGCCGAACTCCTCGCCGAGCAGCCCGTGCTCCGGGAAGGCGCCCTTGATCCGCTCGCGAATCACCGTCTCCGCGGCGCGGTCGGCTTCGGTGACGGGGTCGAACCCCCGCCCCATTTCCGCCTCGCCCGCCTTGTTGTCGACACTCGCCCCGGTTCGGAAAAACGGCAACGCAGCCGCCCCCGCATGCTCAGCGGCATCGAGCGCGAGCGCCAGGCAGGCCTTGCGCTGCTCTGAGGAGACTGCGACTCGTTCCGAATAGGTCAGCATCGTCCGGCACGTGAGTGAGTGACCCACGCATTATCGCTCAAGGCGCCTTCTTGCAGGAAAATCGCGATACCGGGTGATATCGATGCCTGTCCCCCCGCGCGCCCCGGCGCTATGGTGCGCGTTTTCGCAGCGGTCGGGAACGGTTGACGAGCCTGACGGAAACCCAATGGCACAAAGAGACCTCACAAAAGGCTCCATACCCGGATCGCTGCTCAAGCTGACCGCGCCCATGACCGTGGGCATTACCTCCGCGATTCTCGTGCAAACCCTGGAGATGGGGTTCATCGGGCAGTTGAGCATCGAGCACGTCGCCGCGATGACGTTCACGTTTCCCCTCACCATGGTGCTGTCGAGCATCGCGCTCGGCATCGGCATCGGAGCCTCGTCCATCATCGCCCGGGGAGTGGGCAGCGGCGACTGGGACGACGTGCGCCGCCTGGGGACGCACAGCATCCTCCTCTCCGGCGGCGTCATGGTGCTGCTCGCAATCGCCGCCTGGGCGGCGGTCGACCCGGTGTTTCTGGCGCTCGGCGCCCCGGCGAGCATGCTGCCGCTCATTCACAGCTACCTCAATATCTACTTTCCGGGTGCGGTGCTGTTCACCGTAACCATGACCGCAAGCAGCATCATGCGCTCGAGCGGCAACGCCAACGTACCGGGGCTGGTCCTCACCGTCGGCTCGGCACTGCACCTCGCCATCGACCCGATCCTCATCTTCGGCTGGTTCGGTTTTCCGAGGCTCGAACTGGCGGGCGCGGCCCTGGCCATGACCGTCACCCGGTTCCTGACCACCATCGTGCTGTTTCACTATGTCTACCGCAGCGGCCTGGTGCGCACCACGGCGGTGGCCGAACGGTTCATCGAGTCGTGCCGGCGGATCATGCACATCGGCATCCCGGCCATCGCCACGCAGTTGATCGGCCCGGTATCGGCTGCGGTGATCACCCGGCTGCTGGCCGGCCACGGCGAGATCGTGGTGGCGGGCTTCGGCGTGGCCACGCGTATCGAGATCGCGGCGATCATCACGCTGTTCGCACTCTCCGGCAGCATCGGGCCCTTCGTCGGCCAGAACTGGGGGGCGAACCGGCCGGACCGCGTGCGGGGCGGGATGAACGCCAGCTATGTCTTCTGCCTGGGCTGGGGCCTCATCACGGGCGCCGCCCTGTTCCTGTTCCGCGGCACCGTCGCACCCTGGATCAACGACGACGTCCAGGTGATCGCGGTTGCGGTCTTCTACCTCGCCCTGGTTCCCTGGACGCACGGGCCCTGGGGGGTGCTCATGATGGTGTCCGCCTCGTTCAACGCGCTCGGCAAGCCCGTTCCCTCCACCCTGCTCTCGTTCGCCCGCATGTTCGTGCTGAACGTCCCCCTGGCCCTTCTTTTCAACCAGTTCTGGGGCTATCAGGGCATCTTCATCGCCACGGCAGCCAGCAACTGCGTCATGGGCTTGGCCGGATACCTGTGGTTTCGCCAGACCTATTTCAAGACCCGAACGGCATCGCCGGCGTGAATCCGGGCGCAGCGTACTCGCTGATCCATCCAGGAACCAATCCCAAGGAAACCCGCGTGCTCGCGAACCCGGGCACGCACCGCCCGCGAGTCAGGCCCTTGTGTCTTTCGGCCGAATTTTCCGTGCGATATCGCCGATTCGTACCGTACCGGGTTCCACCACCCTGGCGTTGATACCGCGCAGGTTGTGCCGGCGCCCGTTTTTCGAATTCACGAAGCGGGTGGCATCCGGGCCGAACCGGGCGGAGAATTTCCGGCAGCCGGTGTGCGGTACCGCGGTCACCTCGATAACGGCTTCGCCGACCCGGACCCGTGTGCCCGGCGGCAGGTTCTCGTCGCCCAGTTCCAGATCGATGTACAGTTGGTCTCCCGCCAGGGCCCAGCGCTCCCGCGTCTGCGCCACCAGCGCGGCAGCCCTGGCGTTCATTACGGTGATCTGCGTGGCAAGGTGTTCTGCCGGGTCCAGCCCGTACTTGTCGTCGCGCCAGTTGTCGCCCACCAGCCCATCCTCGAGGTCGAGCACGCCCGCCTCCAGAACCTCCCGCTCGTTGGTGCGGGGCCGGCGCACGAGCATTTCCAGCCGGCCGCCGTCGCTCGGCGATGCCTGAACGTGGGCAAGGCCTGCATCGAGTTCTTCGCGGGTCAGGTGTTTCATCGTACGGGATTCGTAGAGGTATCAGCGAAGGCAGCAATATGAGCCATGCGGGCAATGGCTTCAACTCGCGGCAAACGCGACATGTGAGCGCACTGTTCGTCATCCCTCGCCGGCGGCCGCTCCCCGCCTCGCACTACTTTCGTGTCACACGTCTTTCCACGCATTCAGGGCTTGCGGTGCGCCCCAACGCGAGGCGTGGTCCGCCGCCAAGGCATCGCCGGTTCAGAGGTGCCGCACGAGGGACTCGCTTTGTCGCAGCCGATGGGGTATTAGTTGCCGTTCCGTCCGTACCCATGCAAGTACCCAATGAGCGAACTCGCCTTTCTGTCCGCAGCCGCCATCGCCGCCAGAATCCGCAGCCGGGAACTCGGCTGCGAAGAAGTGCTGCGCCACTACCTCGACCGGGTCGACCGCTACAACGGCAGGCTGAACGCGCTGGTGGTGGATGTGCGCGAACAGGCCCTTGAGGAAGCCCGGGCCGCGGACCGGGCCGTGGCCGCCGGCGACGACCTCGGCCCATTGCACGGCGTGCCGATGACGATCAAGGAGTCGTACAACCTGGCCGGCACTCCCACCACCTGGGGCAACCCGGGCTGGAAAGACAACATCGCCCGCGAAGACGCGGAGTCGGTCAAGAAACTGAAGCAGGCCGGAGCCGTCATCTTCGGCAAGACGAACGTCCCGCTCATGCTGGCGGACTTCCAGAGCTACAACGCCATCTACGGCACCACCAACAACCCTTACGACCACGCCCGGGCTCCCGGCGGCTCCTCGGGGGGCTCGGCGGCCGCACTGGCGGCGGGCCTGACCGGCATCGAGACCGGCTCCGACATCGGCGGCTCCATCCGCAATCCTTCCCACTACTGCGGCGTCTTCGGCCACAAGCCCACCTGGAACCTGCTCTGGATCCGGGGGCACTCGCCGCCGGGCGACCTGCGCAGCAAGCCCGACATATCGGTCATCGGCCCCCTGGCGCGATGCGCGGAAGACCTGGAAACCGCGGTCGGGGCCATGGCCGGGCCCGACGAGATCACGGCGCGCGGCTACCGGCTCGACCTGCCTTCCCTGAACGGGCGTACGCTCAAAGACCTCAGGGTGGCCGTGTGGGCCGACGATGAGTGCGTTCCCGTCAGCGCGGACGTGCGGGAGCGCGTGGAACAGGTTGCCGCCGCCTTCCGGGACGGCGGCGCGGCGGTCGACGGGGAGGCCCGGCCGGATTTCGACCCGGCCCGCGGCCACGAGACCTACTCGGTACTGTTGCAGGCAACCATGGCGGCGCGCATGCCCGACGCCGAGTACGAGACGCTGCGCGAACACGTCGCGAAGCTCGACCCGAATGACGATAGCGCCGCGGCGCGGGTCTTCCGGGCACAGGTGGCATCGTTCAAGACGTGGAAACAGAACGATGAACAGCGCTCGCACCTGCGCTGGAAGTGGCACGAGTTCTTCAGGGACTTCGACCTGGTGCTGATGCCGATCATGTCCACGGCCGCTTTCAGGCACGACCACCGACCCATGGGCCAGCGCACCATTACGGTCAACGGCGCCCCGCAACCCTATTTCGACCAGGTGTTCTGGGCCGGGCTCGCCAGCGCCAGCTACCTCCCTTCCACCGTCATTCCCACGGGCCTGAACGATGAGGGGCTGCCGATCGGCGTACAGATCGTGGGGCCGCAATACGGCGACCTGATAACGATCGGGGCGGCAAGAATGATGGAGGCGGCGGGCTTCCGCTTTACGCCGCCCTCAGGTTACGACGACTGAGGCGCAATTCAGACGCTGCCGCCTCGCCCCGGCAGGGGTCGCACAGTAACGGGGCGGGTCAGCCGTCGAGTTTCGCTATTTTTCTGGCGATCTTCTCGTCGAGCAGGCGGTCTGCGGCGTTCGCGGGTGGGATTTCGAGGGCGTTCACGAACATCTCGCGCGCCCGTTCGCGGTTCTTGCGTTCGCTCAGCATCAACAGCCCCCGGGCGTATTCGTAGACCCCGACCTTGGAGTCCGGGTCGAGTTCCAGGCCCCGCTCGTAGTGATTCGCGCCGGTCCTGTTCGATGCCCCCAAGGTCGCGCGTGCCATGAACCCGCCTGCCTTGATCCCTTCCACATGCCAGGCGCCGAGGCTGATGTGGGCCTCTGCCATGTCCGGATCGATGGAAACCGCTTTCTCGAAGGCTTCACGTATGCGTCCCGCATAGCCCTGACGGAACGCCTTCAGGCTGCCGATGGTCTGCGTGTAGCGCCCCATCGCATGGCCCCAGCGCAGCGCGCTTTCCGCATCATCGGGGTCGAGGTCGACGGCTTTCTCACCCAGGGCCATGGCCCGCTCGTACAGACCCTGCTTTTCGTCGTCATCGGCGATGTAGTAACCGTGCGCCACCAGGGACAGGTTGGCCAGCGTAAATCCTTGCGCGGTCCCGAGCGCCTCGGCCATTTCTGCCGCTTCGAGGAACCGGCCTTCGTCGTACGCCGTGCGCGCGGATTCAAGGGAATTCGCGGCGGCGTTGGCCAATGAACAGAGGGCAGCCGCGAGAAACGGTACGAACAACGCGGTCTTGTTGAGCATCACTTTCGGGCGGTTGATCGTGCGAGTCGGGGCACCCTGCCGGAGCGTCAAACCCGTGTCAACAAAGCGGACCTCACCCAATCTGACCTGTCCAATCGATCGTTTGATCAGGTCTACCCCGGCCAACGCGGCGAGGGACTCGCCGAGCCACCAACCCGGCGCGCCGGGACGCTGACGGGCAGAAACAACGCCCAATCTCGGGAAAGAGTTTGCATGCGGGGCTTCCCTTTCGGCGCGTTAAGCTCGTCCAATGACCTTGCGTACGGCAGGATGATGTGGCCGTGCGCCGAAAGGGAAGCCCCGTATGCGAACTCGCTGTTGAGACCGACGATAGTTTGACTAATCGAAATTTTTCTAAAATCAACAGGTTATAAATTTTTCATGCAAGATTCCCCTCCGGCGCCCCGCAGCGTTGATGTGCAAGGAACCGTTGGTATCAGGATGAGAGCCGGTGGCCGCTACCGCAGTATCATTAGCTCCGAAAAACCGGTAACCGACCCACACCGATCGCACTGAATCATGTCCGCCCATTCAACAACCGCCCAGGCCCACCCAAACATCGCGCTCCTCAAATACTGGGGCAAACAGGACAGGCCGGGAAACCTTCCCGCAACGCCGTCACTGTCGATCACGCTGGATACGCTGACCACGACCACCACCGTACGCCATGCGCGCACCGACTCGATTTCACTCAACGGTGAAGCAGTCGAAGATCCGGGGATCCGCGTAGCGCTCGCCGACTGGCGTCGCGACCACGAGATTCCGCCGCTCGCCATCGAGACCCGAAACAACTTCCCCACCGCCGCGGGCCTCGCCTCCTCCGCATCCGGATTCGCGGCTCTGGCAACGGCAATCGACGGACATTGCCGGCTGGGCCTGTCGGCAGGCGGGCGGTCTGCGCTGGCGCGGCGCGGCTCGGCATCCGCGGCCCGGTCCATCCACGGGGGGTTCGCTACGCTCTGTGGGCCGGATTGGCAGGCGTCGCAATTGATGAGTGCGGATTCCTGGCCGTTGAAGGTGGTGGTCGCAATCACCTCGTCGGCCCCGAAAGCCGTCTCTTCCCGGGACGGCATGGCGATCTCCCGGCGTTCCTCGCCCTACTTCGACGCCTGGGTGTCCGCCACGGCGGGTGCCTTCGGTTCGATGCGCGACGCCGTGTTGCGCCGCGACTTCGCGCGCCTTGCGGAACTGTCGGAAGCGAGCTGCCTCAGAATGCACGGCCTCATGATGAGCGGCGACCCGGCGCTGCTCTACTGGAACGCCGGCACGCTGAGCTGCATCGAGGCCCTGCGCGGCCTGCGCCAGGCCGGGCGCAACGTCTTCTTCACCGTGGATGCGGGTCCCCAGGTCAAGGCTGTCTGCACAACCCCCGATGCCCGGGCGGTTGAAGAGCTGCTGCGTGCACAGCCGGGCGTTCAGGACATCCTGACGGTGGGGCTGGGCGGCGGCGCCGTCGTGGTGGACGGATGATATCGGCCACCGCACCCGGCAAGGTGGTCCTGTGGGGCGAGTACGCGGTGCTGGAGGGAGCTCCCGCAGCCGTACTGGCCGTGGACCGATTCGCCGCATGTGTACTCGAGACCAGCCGGACATGGCGCTTCTCAACGGGCGGTTTCGAGGCGCCGGCAATCGAATTCGCGCGCCTGCCGTCCAGGACGCCCGCCGACGCCGCGGCCATCCTGCCCTGGCAGGTGCTTCAGGAGCTTCCCGAGGCGTTGTCGACCCCCGTTTCGGTGAACATGAACACCGACGGATTTTTCAGTGGCGGGGCGAAGCTGGGACTGGGTTCCAGCGCGGCCCTCTGCGTTTCCGCGCAAGCCGCGTTCGCCGCGCTCGCGGGCAACAGGCCCGACCGCGGGCAAGCCCTGGCCGCCCACCGGAGCCTCCAGGCAGGGCGCGGCAGCGGAATCGATATTGCCGCCAGCTTCCTCGGCGGTTGCCTGCGCTTTCAGAACGGCAAGGCGGAATCCATTCCGGACGCCTTGCCCTATCGCTGCTTCGTCTGGGTTGGCGAATCGGCCCGAACCCGCCGCAAACTCGACCTCTTCGCCGACTACCTCGCGCATGGCGACCGAACAGCGCTGAAGGCGCTGGCGAACCGCTCCGAGCAGCTCTTCAACGACCCGTCGCGCGATGCGCTGGACGCCTACGCCAACGCCCTGAAAGCGCTGGACCACGCCGCCGGATTAAGTGTCTACTCCCCGCCTCATCTTGCCGCCGAGCGCCTGGCCAACGCGTCCGGCCTGGTTTACAAACCGTGCGGCGCAGGGGGCGGAGATGTAGGCGTAGCCGTTGCCGACACCCCCGAACCGCTGCCCCGATTCGCGGCCTCGGCAGAGGCGCTTGGATTTACGATTCTCAAACTGGAGATGGCTGCACATGGCGTCCAGGTCGAACACACCTGAGCCGTAGGCGGGGGTGGGGGCTCCATGATTGCCCTGTGTCCCGGCGAGCAGCAACGCGTGGCGGCCGTCATGGAAGCCGCCGGATACAAAACACCGGTGCTTTCGCCCGGAATCCGAGCTCCGGCCGGCGGCTCCGGACACAAATCGTTGACATGCCCGATGTGCGGCAACATCATCCTGTTGTCGAAGTACCGGTTCGCCGTCATGACCAAGAGCCTGTTTTCGTTCCTTCTTTGCCTCGCCGTCACCTGCTTTTCGGCAAACGCCAGGACGGCCGAGATCGACACGGCCCAACTGTTCACGTCGGTAGCCGAACTGCGCGCCGAAATCGAGCAGATCCGCGTGGTCATGGGCGAGCCGCTGCCGCCCAGCCGTGAGGTGCGCATTCACGATGCCGTGCCGCGGCACGTTTTCTACCAGGCACAGACGCTGTTCAGGAAATCGAACCAGTTTGCGCAACAGATGGCGGGCGTTTCACGACAGCCGCCGAGACTGGCACCGGAGGGAGACATCGGCTCCGCGGACGTGCTGGGTGTTCTGGACGACACCCGCGTGCAGATCGGCCTGGTGAAAACGGCTTTGGGGATCGATGCGCCGGTGGCGGAGGCAAAGCTCGACCGTCGTGCGCGGCCTTCGGACGTGTTGTACGACATCATCGAAGCAGGACGGGTGATCAACTTTATCAGCGGGCGCACCGTGGACTGGACCACCGTGTACGATCGGGTACTCCTGGCAATCACCTATGTCGGGGGCGCCCTGCCGGAAGCCGACCGGTTTCCGCCCCTTTCCCCGTTTGAGCCCGGCAAGTTCCCACAGGACATCATCGGCCGCCTTCAGCAATGCATGGAGTTGTCGAGGGAGCCGGCGGCAGAGCACGGCGTGGCCGTGTTGAGAGTCGAATCCATCAGGCGCACCGAGGTCGGGCCCACGGTCATCGAGGTGCTGGACATGGCGACCATAGTACTGTCCGACCTTGCCGAACTGACTTATGAAATGGGGGCTGAAGACGTACCCACTCCCGATTACCCCCGTCCGAACCGAGTGTTCCCCTCGCATGTGTTTCAACTGGTCGGGGTGCTGGTGGCGCAACTGGAGATGCTCGCCGGTAATTAACGTCCTGTCCCGCGCCGCTCAATCAAGCCGGTATGCGGTGGCCGCCGCGTGGTGAAAGAGCCAGGTTTTTTCGTCGTCGGAGGCGTCGATCACCAGCTTCTTGAAGGCGTTCCAGAGCACCGCATACGAACAGCTCGCCTTGTCCACCGGAAAATTGCTCTCGAACATGCAGCGCTCGACGCCGAAACAGTCGATGGCGTGCCGATAGTAGCGGCCGGCGGCGGCGACCAGTTCGTCCGAGTTTGCGGGGACGGCCCGCTTGTGGAAGCCGAATCCGTTGATCGGCATGAAGATACCCCCCAGCTTGGCGTAGACGTTTTCGCAACGTGCCAGATCCGCAATGTCGGACCGCCACTTGCGGAAAATCTCCTCGCGCCCGCCTTCGTACGGGCCGATGCCGAGGGGGCCGCCAAAGTGATCGAAGACGATGATGGTATCCGGAAAAGCCCGGGCCAGGTCGGTCAGTTCCGGGATCTGTGCATGGTACAGCCAGGCATCGAAAGACAGCCCGCGCCGCCCTAGTTCCGCGAAGCCCTCCCGAAATGCCGGCTCGAGCAGCAGGTGTTCCGGTGGGTTTGTGTGGGAATTGCGAACCTCTTCACTGGCGTCCCACCCCGCAGCGTGACGGATGCCGCGAAACCGGCCGCTGGCCGCCATGTGGGCATCGAGTACTTCGCCCACGGCCTTGCCGAGGGTCAGGTCCGCGAAGCTGACGATGCCGGCGCAGGCGCGCATGTTTCCGTAGCCGCCGCTGGCGGACATGGCCGCCACACCGTTGACAAACTCCGTCTCGCCCACGGGCCTGAGGAATTCCGGCCCGCCGGCCCGGTACATGGCCATGCATTCGACGAATACGGTGCTGACAATGTTGTGGCCGCTATCGGTGTCCGCCAGCAGTTCATCGAGCAGGTAACGGCTGCGCTCGTTGTCCCACAGGTGATGATGCGGATCGCAGATCGGGCGCTCGGGCTCGATGATGGGTTCCCGTACCTGGGCCAGCCATTCGTCTCTGTCCATATCCGCCAGTTTCCGCCGGGTAGTGTCCTCGCTACGCAAGTTTAACCGGACGCCGTTCCCAAAAAACGCCGCATCTGCCACCATGCGCTCTTTTCGCGGCAACGGGGGCAACATGTATCCGGGCAAGTGGGGCATTGAATTTCCGGACAAGCCGGCGGCCGTGCACGCCGTGACCGGCGAGGCGGTCACGCACGGCCAACTCAACGAACGGTCCAATCGGCTGGCCCAGCTCTTGTGGGGACATGGCCTGCGCCGGGGCGATCACATTGCCGTCTTCATGGAAAACAACCTCCGCTTCTTCGAAGTAGTCTGGGCCGCGCTCCGTTCCGGGCTCTACATCACCACCGTCAACCGCTATCTCACCGCCGAGGAGGCGGGTTATATCGTCGACAACTGCGAGGCACAGGCGCTCATCGCATCCGCTCACCTGGGCAGTGTCGCCGCGGAGATTCCGCCCTTTGCGTCCCGGTGCCATACCTGGCTGATGGTCGATGGCGTCGTCGATGGCTACGAACCCTACGAGGAATCGATCGCGGGGTTTCCGGCAACAAATCTGGCGGAAGAGCCGGCGGGCGCCTTCATGCTCTACAGCTCCGGCACCACCGGGCGGCCCAAGGGAATCGTGCGGCCCCCGCCCGACCAGATGATTCATGAAGACCCCGGCCCGCTGACCGCGGTGCTGAAGATGCTGTGGGCGCTCGACGAGTCCAGCGTGTACCTGTCCCCCGCACCCCTGTATCACTCCGCTCCGATATCGTTCTGCATCGCGGTACAGACACTGGGGGGCACCGTAGTGATGATGCCCCGATTCGATGCCGTCGGGGCTCTCAGGGCCATCGAGGAACATCGCGTCACCCACAGCCAGTGGGTGCCGACCATGTTCAGCCGGATGTTGAAGCTCACCGACGAAGACCGCCTCGGATTCGACCTCTCCTCGCACAAGGTGGCGATCCACGCTGCCGCGCCCTGCCCCGAAGCCGTGAAACGGCAGATGCTGGACTGGTGGGGGCCGATCCTCTACGAATACTACGCCGGCACCGAGTTCAACGGCCTGACCCACGTGACCCCCCAGGAGTGGCTCGAGCATCCGGGCACGGTCGGCAAGCCGCTTGTGGGGGTCATCCACATCTGCGACGAGGACGGCGGGGAACTGCCGGTGGGCGAAGCGGGAATCGTCTATTTCGAGATGCCGCAACTGCCGTTCGAGTACTACAAGGACTCCGAGAAGACCCGCTCCGCCCAGCATCCGGAGCATCCCACCTGGACGGCCCTCGGCGACGTGGGTTACGTGGACGCGGACGGTTTCCTGTACCTCACCGACCGCGCGACCTTCATGATCATCAGCGGCGGCGTGAACATCTACCCCCAGGAAATCGAGGACGCCATGATCATGCACGAGAAGGTGCTTGATGTCGCCGTGGTCGGCGTGCCCGACGAGGAGATGGGCGAAGCGGTAAAGGCCGTGGTACAGCTCGCCGGCGGCGTCCCCGAAAGCGATGAGCTGGCGGCCGAACTGCTCGCCTACACCCGCGACCGCATCGCCCACTACAAGTGCCCGAAGAGCATTGATTTCATCGACGAGTTGCCGAGGCTGCCCACGGGCAAGCTCTATAAGCGACTGCTCAAAGACAAGTATTGGGGCCGGTCAGGGTCGAGGATCGTTTGAACTGCCGCCCTCGCAATGCTTTGGCCATGGTCCTTTCGTAACTGTTCGGCCAAGACTTGACAGTTCTGGTAAACGTGGGGTCGGAGAATTCGCGCTGGGAGACAGCAAACGTAAGAAAAGGGGCGTTCATTGTTGGTTGACGTCCCTCGGTTCAGTTTCGTACCATGACAAGCGCGAATTGCTGATTCGTTTTTGAAAAGTGCCCATTTAAGGAGTTGAGCATGGAATCAATGCAGTCTACGAGTCTCCGCACCACCCATACCGGTGTACTTCGATACTACCCATCCCCGGACGTCAAACGATGTAACATTCAGAGGGGTAAAATCGTAGCCGGTCGTTGCAGTTCGACCTCTACCACAACCTGCGCAGCAACCATCATCTTGCCGAAGTAGCACTTTGCCTCGAGGGGCGCGCCTATAGCTGGCCAGCCAGCGACTACGAAGGCCGAAAGCGGCTCACCGAGTGTGGATTCCGTGCAACGTCTCGACCCGCTATTGACTTGGACGGTATTCGACGGTGGCAAGCGCCTTCAACTCAGGTTCCCGGACGGCAACCATATTACGTTCGACTCTGACGCAGAAACGGTTGCCCGGTGCCTGGAGGAATTCGGCGAGCACGGGATTGTCAACAGCCCGAATAATCGCATCGCCACTGAGCTCGCCCGCCTGCTAGTGTCCCGCAGGGCCATTACATCCAGACCGGCTGCCGGTAGCGATTGGGCACTCGATGTGTACGACTATGTGTTGCGCTGGTCCGATCAAGGAGCGGCTCTTGCGACGCCTCTCGCGTCGCTGGAGGATGCCCGAGCCCTGGTCCGTGGCGAAGGGTGGTTGGCTAGTGTTTTGCGCGAGTGCCTGCCTATGCTGGGAGTGGCGAACGCATGCAGCGCCCCTGATGCTACCTTTCTGGTGGACTGCCAGGACAGACAGAATCCGCAGCAATTCAGCGCCACCAACGCACTCGCATTGCGACAAGGGTTGCCATGCTTTTTCGTCTACCGAGAAATGTCGAGGATCGTCGTCGGACCCTTGGTCTTGCCAAGGCAATCCGCCTGCTATCAATGCTACACCGCGCGCGTTGAGGCAAACACGCCATTTCCAGCGGAGCATGCAGCCTACCAAGCGTACGCAGCGACGGAAACGCAACCACGACCCAGTCAAGTTGCCGCCGGGTTGATCAACTACCTTCTTGCTCGCGCCGTGTTGTGTACAGTGACAGGTGCTTTCGGGTTGTTCGAACCGGGAGTCATTTACTCATTTGACTTTGTTTCACTAGACACGTCCACCCAACGCGTGTTGAAGGTCCCGCGCTGTGAAGCCTGTTCCAAGGTTGCAAGTAAACCGATGCGCGCCGTGCGCTCAATACTCTGATGCGAACGATGGTTCAATGACCGCCGGGTTAGAGGATCCCAACCTGCTGGCCCTGCTCGACAGGGTGTACGACCCTGAGATCGGACTGATCCAGAGTATTGTGGAAGTTCCGCTGCAGACCACCGATGCTGAACTCTACATCTTTGTCGCTGAATTCCAGAATCCATTCAGCCGCCCGGGCGTTGAACGATCCGAACGACAAGCAGTTACGCAAGGGTCGGGTGCCGGACTGAATAGGATTGATGCACTCTGGTCAACTATTGGTGAGTGTTTGGAACGCTATGCTGCACATGTCTGCGAATCTGACGGGTTGCTGATCGCTTCAGGGCGGAATCTAGCCGACAAGGACCGTTTATCTCCAGAGCGTCTGATCTTCTTTACCGATGACCAGTATTCAGCACCGGACTTTTCCTTCGTGCGCTACGATGACAGCCTTGAGAGCGGCTGGGTACCAGCGAAAAACCTAACCACGGGTTCCAACGCGCTGGTGCCCGCATCGTTCACGTATCTTGGCTACGAAGGCCGCCCACATGAACAGCACGACGCCGGTTACTCGACTGGCTGTGCCGCCGGAAAGTCAGTGGATCATGCACTGTTATCAGGCTTACTGGAAGTTATCGAGCGCGACTCTTTTTCCGTCCACTGGAATCTGCGCCGGTCGCCGCCAGAGATCAACCTGGCTAACCATACAGACCGCCTGCCGGCAACGATGCTGCATTTGCTGGCGAGTGCCCCCGTGAAACTGCGGTTCTTTGATATCACCACAGATTTGGGAGTTCCAAGCGTACTGGCAGCGGGATACCTGGCCGAAGGGCGCGGCCTCGCGATAGGTGCCAGCACAAGACTTTTCTTGAGCGACGCAATAATAGAAGCTGCAGTTGAGGCCTTCCACACTGCGAACTGGATATTCGATATGCGGCGCAGAGGCGACGTCGTGCCGTCACGGCAGGAGTTGGGGGAGTTTCGCGATCACGTGCTCTACTACACCCACCCGGAAAACTCAGAGGCAGCATCCTTCCTGTTTGAAGGCAACGAACAGCGAGTTCCAGCTGCGGTGTTCGATCGGGACGGATCGCCATTGGAGCAACTAATCGAGCATCTCAGGACGAGAAACCGTCACTGCTACGCCGCCGACATTGCGCCGACGGAGTTTCGCGACCTCAACGTACCGGTGATGCGCACCTTCATCAACGACGTTCAACCGCTGAGCTGTGGAAGCGGTCGTCAGCACTTGGACACGCGTCGTCTGATCGAGTTTTCGGATGCGCTGAAACAACCGTTCCGAGGATACATCAACGACCGTCCGCACCCATTCCCCTGAAATCCATGTTCAAGACAAAATCCAGAGTGTCTACTTACCTGTCGCCAGTAGGTTTTACTCCAACTCAATTGGAAGAGGTTGAGCAACTGCATGAAGTTACCAAGCTCCACCCGTTTCACGACCGGGTGTACGGGCAGCGAATTCACGACTACCTTACAAGCGAGCGCGCCGCACTGGAGACGGCCGCAAATTACAAGTCATATAGCGAACTGGAGGCTATCGACCTCCCACATCCCGCTGACGAAACCATGAACTTTCAGGACCTGTTGAGTCGGCGGCATTCTACCCGCCAGTTTGCTGCACAAGATCTGACGCTTAGTCAGCTTTCAGGCATTTTGCATAGCTGCTTTGCATCTCGTAGAGCCGTTTCCAGCATCGGAGAGGCGGAACTCAAATTCCGGCCCTACCCTTCAGGTGGCGGTCTTTGCCCATCCGAAGTGTATGTGGTGGCGCAGAGAGTCGAAGGCGCACCGCTATGCGTAACCCACTACAACTCGCTGGAACACAAACTGGAGGTGATCGCGAATGCGCCCTTTGAACACACCATTGAAGAAGCGCTCAACGATCGGGAGAACGTGCTGGGGACCGTATCAGCCATTTTTCTAATCACCTCGTTGCTTGAACGAACTGTAGTGAAATACGGCTACCGTGGCTACCGTTTCGCGTTGATGGAAGCCGGCATGATTCCTCTGATTCTCGACCTTTCGGCAACGGCACAAGGTTTGGGTACGCTGCATTGGGGTGGTTACTACGATGAGCTTGTCAACGATCTATTGGGTATTGACGGTGTTTCGGAAACAGCTACTGCGTGTCTGCTTGTAGGTCACAGGCAGAGCTCACTGCCGGCCGCGTAGAGCTCCGTTTGGGATGGGGACTCTTTAACAGTGACGAATCTCAAGAACATTCTGCGCGGCGAAACTCAGCGCGCACTTCAACACCTCTCAAGGCGGGACCTTGATGGCGCCAGAGAGGCGCTCAACGAACTCCAAGCGGTGATTAGCGGCACGCAGCTTCTGGGCCAGTTGGAACGATGCCTGGATACAGATCAGCCCATCTCTCGCTTAAACAAAAATTTGTTTCTGATCTACAGCGGCCAAACCAGCCTGCCTGAACAAATCAACAATGCCTACGAGAGCATCGCCAGCTACCTACGTGGGGTTGAGCCGCTGGTTTTGGTTGATGCAGCGAACCCGCGGAACGTGCCTGCCTGCATTGCTGAAATCGACGGCATCCGACTGATTCAAATGCCCAAAGAGAACATCCACGAGCAGACCTTGATCCATGAAATAGCGCACGCGTTTCTGCTCTCAGGTCACCGTGTGTTAGACGAGGGATTCGCCGAACTGATGGCGCAAAGCGCGGTAGGGACCGCCAGCGATGCGGTGCTTGCTCGTTTACGGAAACAGGCTGATGGTGGCCCTAGTACGGATCGCCTGTTGGCAAAAAGCTGGAAGGGCGATCCAGACTTTCATTGGAGAGAAGGCACGGCGAACGCGATCTTCGCGCGGTGCGCATTGATCGTCAATGGCATCATCGAACGCCGAGGCATTCAGGACTTTCAAAATCTGTGCGCGCATGTAAGAAGCACTGAAATCGAAGACTTGCGTCCCCTCTCGGCATTCAGCGACGTAACGGTCACTGGCCACGACGAACCGGGCGCATCGAACGGTTCATTGCACAAGCTATACCAGCGGGTCCATCGGGCGTTTCTCGCCGGCGATCAGAGCAATGCGCAGGAGTTGCTACGGGAGGTCCGACAGAATCGGCAGGTTTCCGAAGTCAACGAACAGGTCGATGCCATGCTTCTCATGACCATGCTGCTGTCCGATGACTTTGTTCACGAACAGCAGGCCAGTACCGATCTGGATCAGTTGCTGAGCTCCTTCATTCAACGCTTTCCCGACGCGGCCATTAGCTACGCACTCTGCATCTGCCGCGAGGGCATGCGAAGTCGTATGTCGACCGACTTCGTTGCGGCAGCGGAAAGCTACAATCGGGGCAAGCAGATCGCAGAGGTAGGCCTGAGTAAGCACCCCGACAGTCCTGACATTCTGTCTGCTGCGATCAAGTTCGAGCTCGCTTCACCGATGGAATACGGGCGCAACTTGCGTGCTTGCGCCAACATGCTCTTCCAAGCGGCCGCCGTCCTGCCCTACCCGGATCTGGCGCAGCAATTCCGACACCGAGCGCGTGAAATAGCGCAGCAATCATGAGTCGTTCTTGAAATGTCAGATGCCGTCATTGCAGCCGATCTACGCATCAACAGGCAGCGGGAGTTCCTGCTCGCCGTCGACGATCTGGCGCTTCCTGCCGGAGAGGTCCACGCATTTGTCGGCCACAACGGTTCCGGAAAATCCACCTTCCTGGAAGCGGTGCTGGGGCTGGTCGAACCCGATTCCGGAAGCGTTCGGATATTTGGCTGTCCAGTGGCAGAGTTTCGGTCCCGCGTATCGCGTCGACAGGCACTCGGTGCCCAGATACAGGGTACCACCTGGAGCCCCAGCGTCCGTGTGAATGAAATACTGAGCATTCATCGAACCCACTACGGACTATGGCACGACGAATGTGCGGAAGCACTTGGCATGGGAGAGTTGATGAAGCTGACGTATCGCAAGCTCTCAACCGGCCAACGGCGTCGGGTCGACTTGACCGTTGCGCTCGCCCACCGGCCTGACCTTGCCGTCCTCGACGAACCAACCTCGGGGCTTGACCCAAACTTCGCCCGCAATCTGGCAGCCCTTCTGCAAGAACTGCGCGCCAGCGGTTCCACTCTGCTTGTTGCCACACACAACGAAGCGGAACTCAACAACGCAGACAACGTCGTATGGCTGAAGAATGGTCGAGTGAAGGCCAACGGAGCACTATGGTCGCTACTCGGCAGCACCCTGGGCGATGTCTCGGTTTCGCTGGTGGTCGATCGGCCGCAGGCAGTGGCCACTGAAATCGAGAAGCACGCCACCACGGTCGAAATCGCCGGCGACCGGGTAATCGGATACGGGGGGCCTGCTCTGCGGAGCTTTGCCTTGTCCGGCATGAAACACCTGCGGCCGTCGGAGTTCCATATCCGCGCAGTGAATGCGGGAGATTTCCTCAAGCTGATACGCGAAGAGGCCGGCGCATGACAGGTACGTCAGCTGCCACAACCAACCAGCCTGCATGGTTCAGTTCTTTCGTGACGCTCGCATGGGTGGAGACCAGAACGTACCTGCGCGATCCAGCGGCGGTTTTCTGGACGTTTCTGTATCCGATCATCCTGTTGGTTGTGATGATGGCACTGTTCGGTTCCCCGGAGACCCGGTCACCAAGCCTGGAGACCGATATCGTCTCCAGTGACGGCCAGCATGCACAACTGACGCGACTGCTTGAAAGGCGAGCGTCTTTCGTCGACGGGGTGACGTTCACTTATCGCCTGATCGACGCCGATGAAGCGAGTCCTCGCGACCGGGTTAGAATTGAGTTCCCTGAGGAATTCGCACCTTCACCCGAGAATCCACAGGCCATCACGATACGGCTCGAAACGGAGCCGGATGCCAGCAGCGGCAGCATGATCTCGATGATCTCAGCGGTGGTTGCGGATCTGAACGTGGAACTTGCCGGGGGAGGGGCTAGCGTTGTACTGCACTATGCCATTGGATCAGGTGAAGACTCCTTACCCGGATACTCCCGGAGCATCTACTATGTAATCGGCCTGACGGTGTTGACGATCGTATCAACGGCTCTTTTTGGATTCACAGGTCCGCTGATCGCACTGCGTGCCGAAGGCGGTCTGAAGCTGTTCCAGGTCATGCCCATCCGTCGAATCGCCTTCACCCTTGGTTATTCAAGCTCTCGGCTACTGATACTCCTGGTGTTCGTGTTCTTGTACATTTCCCTCGGCATGCGAGCCTATGGGCCTGATCATGCGATATCGCCGAGCAACTGGCTACTGCTCATGATTCTAGTCGCACTCTCATCGGCAAGCTTTCTCAGCTTGGGCATGGCCATAGCCGGTGTGGTGACAAAAATCAACACCGCCAATACCCTGATCAATCTCGTGAACATTCCCATCATGTTCCTTTCGGACCTGTTCATACCCATCTCATTGATGCCCGAGTCAATCGAGTCGGCCGCCCGGTATTCACCGGTGTTCATGCTGGCAGACTCAATGCGACAGGTTGCAACTGGCACTGCGGGCTTGGCGGAGTGCTGGCCGACGATACTCTATCTCGTCTCGCTGGCGGCGATTGGAATCATCATCGTTGCTACTAGTTTCCGCTGGAACATCCCGGAGTAAGCGTGCCGTACTACGTGCTTGCCGCACTCATTTTCGGTCCGTACGAGCAAGCGGTGCCGGCGGTGTCCAGTGCGGATGTTCGCGTCGCTGTCGTTGGTATCACCCAAGCCAGGGGCACGCTGTACACATATTTATGTACTGAGCGTGAGTTCAACACTCCGCTCTGTTCGCGGCAGAAGGTGAGTGTGATCCGCGACGCCATGACGCCTCGAACGGTGATCTTCAGGGAGGTGCCCGCGGGCCGCTACGCCATCAAGGTGGTACACGATGTAAACGACGATCGAATCATACAAACCAATGCCTACGGGGCGCCGGTAGAACCCGTTGGCGCCACCAACAACGTGCGTCCACTGAACCGGGCGCCTACCTTCGAGGAGAGCGCCTTTTCCTCGACCGGGGATTGTCTGGAACTGAAAGTACAACTGCGTACGTACGGCAGTAACTCCGCCAACTGATGCAAGGAGCGGACAGTTGTGACGGAAGGTGACAAAACGCTGCTGGACATTCTCGATTCAACTCAGCGGAACCGGATCTGGCAGGTACAAGATGCCGGAGCCCGTTTGACCGCAGAGGTCGAGCCAAACTTTCTGGTTAGGCCCGACCCGGGCTACGGTGAGTGGATAACCCGTCGGCTGCTCAAGGAGACGCTGCTCGACATTTCAGAAGCGGACAGGATCGGAAAGACCATGCACTCCAGCGAACGGCGTCGCATCATGTCCGAAGATCTGCGCAACAAATCCGAGCGGTTCGACGAAAAGGAACTGGTAATCGGGCAGCAGCAGGTCATGCAAGCATGGGAATATCCGATCATGTCCGCAATGGCTGAAGCAGTTACGAGAATCCGGGGTGATGTGCTTGAGATCGGATTCGGGATGGGAATCAGCGCTTCGCTGATCCAACAACGCAATCCACGATCACACACCATCGTCGAGTGCCACGCCGATATTCAAGAACGATTCAAGGAATGGCGATCGGCGTATCCTGGCCGGAAGATACATCTGCTGGAGGGACGCTGGCAGGACGTAAACAGTAGTCTGGACCTATTCGACGGTGTTCTCTTCGATGCTTATCCGTTGAACGCACGGGAGTGGTCCGAGCACTACGTCGGCAGCATTACCTATGCACACCACTTCTTTGAAACAGCCGCCGAACACCTACGCCCTGGAGGTGTATTCACCTACTACTCCAACGAGGTCAACAGCATGTCGAGAGCACACCAGCGTGCGTTACTGGAACTTTTCGGCAAGGTGTCTATCTCGAATATCAAGGGATTAAAGCCGCCTCCGGAATGTTACTACTGGCAGTGCACTGAAATTCTGATGATTGAAGCCGTAAAGTAGTTACTGCGATGCCGGGGTGTGCCGGTTGGCAATCGCGAAGAAATCAACTTGGCTGACGCCATCTTACCCACGCGTCCAGCAACGAGGGCTTTCTAGGCGCTTTTTTCGTTTCGAAGGGTATCCTGCAATTACTCGCCGATTGCGATTTCCGCATTGAGTTCCCCGACACGCAGTTCTCCCTCACGGGTTTGTCCGCCGATCTCGAGAAACCGCCGCATGGCGGATCGGGAACTGCTGTTGCGCAGCAACTGCTGGAACAGGAACGCTTCTTCGCGCAGCCCCTCGGCAAGCGGGCGCTCCGCCTGATTCACCGCGGCCTTGGCCAGGCGCACGGCCTCGATGGGGAACGAGGCAATCCGGCCGGCGAGCGTGTCGACAAAGGGCCCTATTTCTTCCGGTTCGAAGATGCGGTTGAGATAGCCCCAGCGCTCGGCGGTTTCCGCATCGATGTCGTCGCCGCCCAGGATGATCTCCATGGCCCTGCCGCGCCCGACCAGCCTCGGCAGCCGTTGCGTTCCCGTGCCGCCCGGCAGGATGCCCAGCGGCACCTCCATCTGATTGACCACGGCCTTCCCGCGAACGCCGAAACGCATGTCGAAGCTCGCCGCCAGCTCGCTGCCTCCACCGCCCACACGGCCCTCGATCTGGGCGATGGTCACCTTGTCCATGGTCCGGAAACGCTCGCACATGACGTGGAACGGATTGAGTTCCTCTTCGCGGCGGGCCTCGCCCTCCGTGGGGAAGTTCAGGATGAGCGACACGTCGAAATGGGCGATGAAGAAATCCGGGTCCGCACTCTTCAACACAACGACCGCCAGGTTCCGGTCCAATTCCAACTCCTCGGAAAGCTTAAGCAACTCGATATACAAGTCACGCGTCATGAGATTGATCGGTGGGTTGCTGACGGTCACCCGGGCGATCGAATCCGCAACGTCCACATCCAGCAGGTCATATTCGTATGCCATGTTTTCTCCTGATAAATCTCGCCCGGCCGCTCAATAAATCGACACCCCCAGTTGAGCGTAGAACAGCCTCCCCTGCCAGGGCACGATGGAGTCGCTGCGGTAGATGCGGCCGCAACAGACCTCGAACTCGCCCGGGTCGGGATAGTTGTCGAACAGGTTCTCGACACCCAGCTTGAGTGCGTAACGCCCCCGGAACGTGGCGTTCGCTTCCAGGTCGACCAGCACTTCCCGGCCAAACTGCTGGACATCGGCAAGGCTCGCATCGCTCGCGTTCCTGTACTTTCCGAAATAGCGGGCGCGCAACAGCAGGTCGAGGAACGTCCAGGCGTGACTCAGGCTGACCACACCCCGGGTTTCGGGGCTGCCCTTCTCGATGTCGTGCCTGGCCTCTTCATCCACGAAGCGCCCCAGGTCCACGACCTCGGTCCGGTTGAAATTGAACGCGGCCTGTACGGACGTCGTGCCCAAGGACCAGTCGAACGTGCCCGCGGCCACCAGGTCGATGCCGCTGGTTTCCGTCACCACATCGTTGGTGAAAAAGCGCACCCGGGCGATGTCGTTGGCGCCGGGAACGCCGAGTTCGATGAGACGCAGGGCCGCATCCGCATCGACGATGAACTGGGACGACATGACGATGCGGTCATCCAGGCGGATGCGGTAGTAGTCGAGGGTGAGCGTCCCGCCGGAAAACGGTTGGGCAGCCAAGCCCAGGGTGAACGAATCAGACCGCTCGGGGTCGAGCGGCCGGGCGCCAAACAGCCCCGCGGCAGCGTGGGTGGGCGGAAAGACGCCCTCCGCCCGCGGAATTCCGGCGGCGTCGATCCGGGTCGATACCACGCTCGTCGAAATCTGGCCGGGCGTCGGCGCCCGGAACCCGGTGCCGACCGAGCCGCGCAGGTTGACCCGGTCCGTGAGCCGGTAGCGGGTGGCGAGCTTCCAGATGGCAACGCTGCCGAAGTCGTCGAAGTGCTCGTAGCGCGCGGCGGCGTTGGCCAGCCACCTGTCGGTCAGGTCGACTTCGAGATCGACATAGCCCGCGTAGCTCTGGCGCGTCCGGTTGGAAGCGAAGGTGGGCGGATAGCCGGGGAAACCGTTCGAACCGATGGGAACGGCATTGTTCACCGGATCGCCCGCGGGGCAGAGCGCACCGACAGCCTCGAATCCCGGTATGCGGCATTCGATGACGGCCAATCCGTCGTCCGGGTCCGCATCGACTTCGGCCTGGGTAATCTCGAAATTGAACGGATCCGCCACGCCGAACGGGCCGACCCGGTAGGACGGCAAATCCCCCGCCTTGATACGGTAGCCCTCCTCGCGGTACTCGAAGCCGAAGGCCAGGTTCAGGGGGCTGGCCAGCCCGACTTCCAGTGGCCAGGCGAGATCCGCATTCAGCGCCAGTTCTTCGTTGGACAGCGTCCCCGGCTGGAACCGGGTCGGCGTGTCGGGCCCGAGCGACGGATTCAGGGTGTTCTCGATGCGATAGCGAATCTCGTCGAAACCGTAGCTCGCCGAGACATCGAAGGTCAGACCGGAACCATGGCTGCCCGAGAGGCCGCCGGCGACCGCGTAGTCGGTGACGTCACCGGAGAACTGCGGCGTGAATCCGGAGGGGTACAGGCTGGCCCTGGGGTCGTGAATGGTGCCGTCCGCCAGGCGAACCGGCAGAAGCTGGCTGACGCCGGGGCGGCGGTAGAAGAAACCGCCGGTCTGGTCCTTGCGGGCGTAGGACGCAAAGCCATACATCTCCAGACCCGCGGTCAGGGGCAGTACCGCGTTCACCAGGGCCAGCGCCTGCTCGCGGTCCGGCTGGCCCCAGATCTGGGCCGGGCTCCCGAACGGCCGGTTGCCGCCCACGGTGTGGAAGTTCTCCGCAAACCGGTCGTCAAGATCGTCGGGAACACCGTCGCTACCAAGCGCTGCCTGCAGAATCTCACCGCTTGGGGAATACTCGTAGGTGAGCGCATCCGGCCCGTAGTAGGTAACGCCGCCCACCGTCAAGCGGCTCCTTGTCGCGGCCAGCGGCGACTGGCCGGACCCGGCAATGGTCAGGTCATAGGGTTCCGAGCGGCTGGTAGGCGCCGAATCGGAATACTGGCCGCTGACATTGACGAAACCCCCGTTCGGCAACGGAAACCCCGCGTTGCCTTCGACGGTGATCTCCTCGCCATCCCCTTCGTCGTAACTCCCGGCGCGCAGGCGCAACTCGGCCCCTGAGTCCGCGCGCCGCAGGTTGAAATTGATAACCCCGGCAATGGCGTCCGAGCCGTACTGGGCGGCCGCCCCGTCACGCAGCACTTCCATGGACTCGATGGCGATGGATGGAATGCTGCCCATGTCCGGGCCGTGCGAACCGAAGCCGCCGATCTGCATCAGCGCGGCCCGGTGGCGGCGCTTGCCGTTGATGAGCACCAGCGTGTGGTGCGAATCCAGGCCACGCATGTGCGTCGGGCGAATGAACGAGGCGCCGTCGGAGATCGGCTGCCTCCGCACGGAAAACGAAGGTACGATCGCATTGAGCACTTCGATGAGGTCGGACGAGTTGACGCTCGCCACCTGCTCTGGCCCGAACACGTCCACCGGTACCGCCGTGTCCACCGCGGCCCGGGCCCGGCGGCGCGTGCCGATGCTCACCACTTCCTCGACAATCTCCGCCCCGCCGCCGCCGTCGACAGCCTGTTCGGCAGCCACCACGGCGCCAACCGGAATCAACGCAAGCGCCAAGAGAAAAATCGGGATCATCGAAACGTCAGAGGGGGGTATCGCGCCAATCTATACCAACATCTTGAAAAAGCAACAAACAGCGACGCGAACGGTCAATCCTCCGCCGCTTTTGTGCATAATGGCCAGCCGCACTGGGGGAATCGCTTTAGAGCATGCAAGCGCTGCACAAGTCCATCGTCGATCGAATCGATGCGCTCGCCGAGGTGCTGCTGGGTGTATCGCACCAGATTCACGCCCGCCCCGAACTCGCCTTCCACGAATTCCACGCCTGCGAGTTGCTCACCCGCACCCTCGAGCAGCAGGGTCTGGCGGCGGAGAAGGGCGTGTTCACCCTGGAGACGGCCTTCGAGGCGCAGATCAACCCGGACAGCACAGGCCCCACGGTCGCCGTGCTCGCGGAATACGATGCCCTGCCTGGAATCGGCCACGCCTGCGGCCACAACCTGATCGCCACGGCGGCGCTCGGCGCGGCGATCGGGCTCGAGGCGGTAAGCGAGCAACTCCCCGGGCGCGTGCGCCTGATCGGCACGCCCGCCGAGGAAAAGGGCGGCGGCAAGGAACTGATGGCGCGCGCCGGCGCGTTCGACGGCGTGGACGCGGCGATGATGATCCATCCCGCCGGCGTCAACCTGGCGACCATGCCCTGTATCTGTGTCGCCGAGGTGGAAGTCACCTACCACGGCCGTTCCGCCCATGCTTCGGTCTCGCCGCACAAGGGCATCAACGCCCTCGACGGTCTGCTGCTCGCCTACCAGGCCATCTCCAATCTCCGCCAGCACATCAGGAAAGACGAGCGCATTCACGGCGTCATCACCGAGGGCGGCCAAGCGCCCAACATCGTGCCCGACCGGGCGAGCGGCGACTTCTACGTGCGCGCCGCCGACGAAGAGGCCCTGGCCGCGCTCAAGCCGCGGGTGCAGGCCTGTTTCGAGGCGGGGGCCCGGGGCAGCGGCAGCGAGGTGGAAATCAACTGGGCCAACGTCGACTACCTCGACCTGAACACCAACTGGCCGCTGGCCACGGCGTTCCAGGCCCACGGCGAGAGCCTCGGCCGGGAATTCCTCGACTGGCAGGAACTCGGCGGCGCCGGCAGCACCGACATGGGCAACGTCAGCCACCGGGTGCCCTCGATCCATCCCATGCTGGCGGCCGCGCCCCGGGACGTCGTCATTCACAACCCCGAGTTCGCCCGGTGGGCGCGCTCCGGCATGGGCGATGCCGCCGCCATCGACGGCGCCAAGCTGCTGGCAATGACGGCTTCGGATTTCCTTCTGGACGGGGACCTGCGCGATGCCAGCGCTCAGGCATTCCGTATCGCCAAGGGGCTGACGGGGCCATCTCCCAGCACAACGAATCAACAGTGACCGGAAGCGAGCTTGTCTCATCCGGCAATCTCTATCCGCGCTCTATCCGCGAAAAAGAGATCGAGCCCGAAGGCGTCAATCGCGCGCGCCGGTCCGTTTGGCGCCCCTTCCGCTGCAATCCAGCCAATCACACCGCTTGATTCCCGACGCAAAGACCGCAAACGACCGATGAACATTGCGTTCAGCGACGAGCACGAAGCCTTCCGGGAGGAAGTGAAGGCGTTCCTGGCCACATCGCTGCCGGAAGACCTGCGCGCCGCCGAGCGGGACCGGCCGAGCTTTTTCCTGGACTACGAATACAACAACCGCTGGCACCGGATTCTCTACGAGAAGGGCTGGGCGGCGCCCGACTGGCCGGAGGAATACGGCGGCACAGGCTGGGACCTGGCGCGGCGCTACCTCTGGTCGGTGGAAACGTCCCTGGCCCACGCGCCGAGCCTGTTCCCCACGGGGATCGGCATGGTCGGCCCCATGCTGATCGGTCACGGCACCGCCGAACAGAAAAGCGCGTACCTGCCGCGCATCCTGTCCGGCGAGGACTACTGGTGCCAGGGCTACTCGGAGCCGGGCTCCGGGTCCGACCTGGCTTCCCTGAAGCTGAAGGCCGAGACCGACGGCGACGACTACGTGCTCCGCGGCACCAAGATCTGGACCTCCCACGCCCACTACGCCAACCGGATGTTCTGCCTGGTGCGCACCAGGGATACCGGCAAGCCCCAGGAAGGCATCACCTTCCTGTTGCTGGACATGGACACCCCCGGCATCACCGTGCAACCCATCCTGTTCGCCTCGGGCACCCATGAAGTGAACCAGGTGTTTTTCGATGCGGTGCGCGTTCCGAAAGCCAACACGGTCGGGAAGGAGCACCAGGGCTGGACGGTGGCCAAGTACCTCCTGGAATTCGAGCGCGGCGGCGGCGGTTCCGGCGGCTACGAAGCCGGCCTCGAACGCATTCGCCGGCTGGCTGCCAATCAGGACGCCTCCGGCCGAACCCTGCTGGACGATCCCGCATTCAAGCGGAGGCTCGACGAAACCGCGGTCAGGGTAAAGGCCATCCAGTACACGGAACTGCGCATCATGGCGGCGCTGTCCAAGGGAGAGAACCCCGGGCCGGAGTCGTCCGTACTCAAGACCGGCGGAGCGGAAATCAGCCAGCGCTTGACCGAACTGGCCGTGGAAGCGCTGGCCTACTACATCGCGCCGGACCGGCAGGACGCC
This sequence comes from Gammaproteobacteria bacterium, assembly GCA_028821125.1. Lineage (GTDB taxonomy): Bacteria > Pseudomonadota > Gammaproteobacteria > Pseudomonadales > Azotimanducaceae > Azophilus. The sequence continues at coordinate 8,338 of JAPPHD010000147.1, read as the reverse complement.
ATCGCCCCCGGGCAAAACCTCCAGCCGGTGGGGCCGGCCGACGGCGTGAACGCCTTTCCGCGCTATTTCAACCAGCGGGCCGGTTCGATCGCCGGCGGCAGCAACGAAGTGCAGAAGAACATTGTCGCCAAGCTGGTGCTCGGCCTGTAGTTCGCCCCGTCCGCCCGGCGCCTCGACCCGCCGGCACACTTCCGGGGCAATGGCAATTCAGCCGATTTCCCCGGCGCTGGCAACGATCTTGCCGACCAGCCCGTATTCCAGCGATTCCTCTGCGCTCATCCAGTAATCGCGGTCGGTGTCTTCGGCCACCTTCTCCAGAGGCTGGCCGGTGCGCTCGGCAATGATGCGGTTGATGCGCTCCCGGGTCTTGACGATCTCACGGGCATGGATCTCGATGTCGGTGGCGTCGCCGCCGAACCCGCCTGCGGGCTGGTGGATCAGGAAACGGGTGTTCGGCAGGCAGTAGCGGTGTTCCCGCTCCGGCGCCAGAAAGATATGGGTGGCGATGCTGCCCACCCAGCCGGTGCCCACCACCCGCACCGTGGGCTTGACGTAGCCGATCATGTCGAAAATGGTGTCGCCCGACTCCACGTGGCCGCCGGGGGAGCCGATGAACATGGTGATGGGGTCGTCGGACTCGAACGACAGGCTCAAGAGCCGCTCCGCCGTGCGCTGGGCCACATCCTTGGTGATCTCGCCGAACAGCGTGAGCGTGCGATGCTTGAATAGCGTGCTCTCGAGCATGTTGAACTGCTTCGCCGCTTCCATGATGTCCTGCTCGCCGTCGAGCCTGGCCATACTCGCTCCTCTCGTTTCGTTCCGGTCCCGGTCCCGGCCCCGGCTTCGGTGCCCCCGTCCTGCGTTCCGGGAGGTTGGAATCGGAGAACGTGAGGGTCTGTGCCTGGCGATCGGGCCGGTCTTGTATAGACTGGGCGCGAGATTCTACATGAGTGTGCACGGGGGCGTCAGTCACTGGCGGCGCGCTGCCCCAACGCCACTCGCAAGCGGCGAACGGGTGCGGACTCGACAGAACTGACATTCTGATCCGCGAACGAACTGCGAACGAACTGCGAACGAACTGCGAACGAACTGCGAACAAAGAAGATATGGGAGCAACTATGGACACCGCCATCGTCATTGGCGTCGGCCCCGACCGGGGGCTCGGCGCGCAACTCTGCCGGCGCTTCGCCGGGCTAGGTCTCAAGGTTTTCGTCGCCGGACGCACCCGGGAATCCCTGGATGCCGTGGTGGCCAGCATCGAAACCGACGGCGGCGTTGCCGAGGCCGTGGTCACCGATGCCACCGACGAAGGCGAAGTCGCATCGCTGTTCGATGCCGCCGGAGACGGGCTCAAACTGGCAATTTACAACGTCGGCAACAACACGCCCGGACGCATCGCGGAGATGGAGGCCGACTATTTCGAGGCTGCCTGGCGCACCGGCTGTTTCGGCGGTTTTCTGGTCGGCCGGGAAGCGGTGCGCCGGTTTCTCGCCGGCGGTCCGGGGGCAGCGGCCGGCGCCGGTTCGCAACCCGCACCCGCATCGAGCGGCACACGCGGTACGCTGCTGTTCACCGGCGCGAGCGCATCCCTGCGCGGACGGACGAATTTCGGCGCGTTCAACTCGGCGAAGGGGGCATTGCGCAATCTCGCGCAGGCCATGGCCAAGGAGTACGGGCCGGAAGGGGTGCACGTCGGCCATGTGGTCATCGACGGTGGCATTGCCGGCGAGAAGATTTTCGGGCGATTCCCCGATCTGGCAAAGGACTCCGGCGGCGGCAGGCTGATTTCACTTGAGGGAATCGTCGACGGTTATGAGCACCTGTACCGGCAGCCGCCCACGGCCTGGACCTTTGAACTGGACCTGAGGACCTCGGTCGAGAACTGGTAGCCGGCCGGAGCCGTGCAACCCGCCGACATCGGTGCTGTTCAGGAATCGACCAGGGCGGAGGCGTACCCCCGTACCACCACCATGCCGTCCTGGTTGGTGGTTTCCACCTTGAGGTTCACGACCGGTTCGCCGTCTTCCTCGCCGATGTCCTCGACGGTGGCCGTGGAATTCAGCGTATCGCCCGGCCACACCTGGTTGGTGAAGCGCACGCCGTATGTCTTCAGCCGGCCGTCGCCCACGTAGTTGGTCAGCATGCGGCCGGTCATGCCCATGGTGAGCATGCCGTGGGCGAACACCGTGGGGTAGCCGGCGATCTCCTTCGTGAACGGCTCATCGGTGTGCAACGGGTTGTAGTCGCCCGAAGCGCCCGCGTACTGGACGAGCTGCGTGCGCTTGAGGTCTTCGACAAGGCATTCCGAATAGGTGTCGCCCACGTTCAGTTCACTTGCTTTCAATGCCATTTTCTTTCCTCTTTATTCGCGGATCACATTCGCGGATCACATTCGCGGATCACATTCGCGGATCACATTCGCGGATCACATTCGCGGATCACGTCGCGGATCACGTTTTCAAGCCCATCAGGTCCCCACCCGATGACTGCCTTCCCGTCGGGATGGGGCATGGCCCCCGTTCGCCTCCTATTGCTCAACCGGGCGCTCGGTTTGAACGCCGACGCCGCGCGCGGTGATGGCGAGTTCGCCGTTCTGGTCGCGGTACTCGGTGATGGTCTCCGAGAATGTCAGCTTGCCGGCCCGCTTGCTCTCCCGTTCCCAGGTCTTGCCGGGCTTGACCGTGGCGGTCAGCACGTCGCCCGGGCCGATGTGCCGGTGGTACTCGAAGTGCTGCTCGGCGTGCAGGCCGCCGCCACCGCCGCCGCCGGACCCTTCCCGCTTGATGCCCGTCGCCTCTTTCCCCGAGCCGAACCAGGGCTTGCCGACCTTCGGGCGCAGAAAGTAATCCGGGTCGAACTGGGCGCTCGACTGGGCAAAGGTGGGCGGCGCGATGACACGGCCGGGCTCCGTGGTCGCCGCGTATTCCTCGTCATAGTAGATCGGATTGTCGTCGGCCACGGAGCGGGCGAACATCATGATGTGGCTTGCTTCCACCGGAAACTTCTCGATAGCCATCTTTCCCCCTGTATGAATGGTCTGCTGCGGAAATATCGAAGGGCGCGAGTATCCAACAGCGCCCGCCGCGGATCAACGGCCCTTGAATTCCGGTTTCCTCTTCTCGAGGAAAGCGCTGATGCCCTCGGTCTTGTCGTCTGTCTGCACCAGCGCCCCCTGGGCGTACTTTTCGAGCATGAGCGCGCCCGAGAGACTCGCCTCCATGCCGAAATTCACCATTGCCTTCATCGTTCGGGGAACGAAAGGCGCAAATCCGGCGAGGTGCTCGGCGATGCGCTGCGCCTCGGCCAGCAATTCATCGGCGGGGACGATGCGGGTGACCAGGCCGATTGAGAGTGCCCGCTCGGCATCGATCGGCTCGCCCATCAGCAGCATCTCCATGCCCCAGCCCCGGCCCACAATGCGCGGCAGGCGCGCCGTCGCACCCCCGCCCGGAATGATGCCCAGCTTGCCCTCCGGCGTGGCGAAACGGGCCTCGGGCGTGGCGATGCGCAGGTCGCAACCCAGGGCAACCTCAAGCCCGCCGCCCATGCAGATGCCGTTTATGGCCGCGATGGTCGGCTTGGGCGTCCGTTCCAGCCGGTCCGCCAGCCCCTGCACGATCGGTTCCAGCGCCTTTCTGAAATCCCTGTGCAGCACCTCCGAGAGATCCGAACCGGAGGCGAAGGCCTTCTCCCCCGCTCCGGTGATCGTGATGGCGCGCACGGCATCGGAATCCGCCGCCCGGCCCACCGCCGCGTGCAGTTCTTCCAGCGTATCCAGCGAGATCGCGTTGTGCTTCGCCGGCCGATTGATGGTGATCAGGGCCATGGGGCCCCGCTCCTCGTACAGTACTTCGACAAATTCCGTCACGATGTCTTCCCGTGTCCAGCACCGACAGTTTCCACGGTATCAGAGATCGATGTACAGCATGAATGCGGTCACCCGCCCGTGATTCGATGCAGCGCGGGCTTTGCGCCACAAAGAAGAAAGCCGCCGGCCTGGAGAGGAAGCCGGCGGCTGGAGTAGACCAATTAAGGTCTAAGGGGATAGAGATTGCCTCATGGGGAAGCAGCTTCTTGGGCCACTTCACGCGATCTACTATGGCCGAAAGGTGTTTCCAGAGAATTTCCGGCCATGGGAAAATTGTGTCATTTTGTTACCACGCGTTATACCGCCGCAGTGGTTGCATGAGGGTCCGGGCGCCTCAAATCTCCAGGCAGACATCGGTGCCGCCGCCCCGACCGGCGCCGATTTCAATGCGCCAGCCGTGCGTCTGGCAAAGTTGGTGAACGATGGCGAGACCCAGCCCGCTGCCTCCCGTGGCGGCACTGCGTGAACTGTCCAGCCGGAAGAAGGGCTGAAACACCGCCTCCCGGTGTTCCAGCGGTATGCCCGGGCCGGAATCCAGGACGTGTATCTCCCGCCCGTGCACCTCTACCCGCACCTCCTTGCCGTGCTGGCGGGCATTGGTGAGCAGGTTGGTCAGCACCCGGCGCAGGGCGCCCGGCGCGAGCCGCACCGGTTGCGTGGGACAATCGCGGCACTCCAGCGGCATGGGCGTGGCGTAACTCGCCAGAACCGATTCGACGAAGGGTTGCAGGTCGATTTCCTGTTCCGCCTCGTGGGTGCCGCTCGAAAGCTTCAGCGCATCGGTGATCAGTTCGTCCATCGACTCCAGGTTGTGTTCGAAACGCTCGATCAGGCCCGGGTCAACGTCGTCGGGCAGCAGTTCCACCGCCAGCCGCATGCGGGTCAGCGGGGTTTTCAGATCGTGCGAAATGCCCGCGAGCAGCGTGGTCCGGTTAGACAGCAGCGCTGATATCTCCCGGGCCATGGTGTTGAAGTTCCGGGCCAGCACCACCAGTTCCCGGGGGCCTTCCTCGGGCAACGGATCGAAATTCAGGCCGCCGCGGAACGTCTCGGCCCGCTCCGCGGCCTGCACCAGCGGGCGGGTAATGCGCAAGGCGATGAACAGGGACGTAATGAACACCACCGCCGCACCGGCGCCGGCAATGACAATGCCCACGTAGGTGGTCTGGACGTCCCGCCGTGTCGGTGAGAAGCCGATCTGCAACTCGTAACCGGCAATGGGCAGCGTCGCCCAGGTCAACTCCTCCGTGCGCGACATTTCCACCGGCCCGTCGAACCGTTCGCTGAGTTTCTCCTCCACCAGGGCCAGGAAGGGCGCGTCGCCGTACGCCACCGGGTCGTAACGCTCCGGCACCGCACTGATGATGAGGTCGTGGTTCTCGGCCAGCTCCAGCTCGAAATAGCGCCGCGCTTCCGGAGGAAGCTCCACCCAGGTCTGGGCGGACAGCACCAGCAGGGCGGCCTCGTCGTCGGCGGAGCGCTCCGCGATGGGCTGCACGACGAAGTACTGCACCGCGGCCACCGCAATCGCCACGATGACCAGCGAACTGACCCCCAGGGTCAGGTTGGTTCGAAACAGCAGCGAGTTGGCCCAGAGGTTGCGGAGCCGTTTCGCGACCTCCGCGGCCCCGAGTTGCAGTTTTGCCCCGGCCACCGACGCCTCACCCGTCCGGGCAGAACATGTAGCCCTTGCCCCAAACGGTCTTGATGTAGACCGGTTCCGCCGGATCGGGCTCGATCTTGCCGCGCAGCCTGGTCACGCGCACATCGATGCTGCGATCGAAGGGAGACCGTTCCGCGCCGGTCAGGAGATCAAGTATCCGGTCACGGTCCAGGACCTTGTTGGGATGTGCCGTCAGCACGCACAGGAGGTCGAATTCTCCCGATGTCAAAGGCACCGGCACGCCTTCCCGAGTCAGCCGGTAGGCGGCCGGGTCGAGCTCGAAAAGACCGAAGCGAACCCGTTTTTCTCCGCCGGTTTCCTGGGGGCGGTCGATGCGGCGCAGCACGGCCCGGATGCGAGCCAGCAGTTCCCTCGGATTGAACGGCTTGCCGATGTAGTCGTCGGCGCCCACCTCCAGGCCGACGATGCGGTCGACATCCTCGCCCTGGGCGGAGACGATGATGATGGGGATGTCCCGCTCGCCCTTCAGGCGCCGGGCGATCGACAAACCATGCTCGCCGGGAAGCATGAGGTCGAGCACGATCAGGTCGGGCCGCCGGGCGGCGAGGTATTCGTCCATCGCCGCGCCGCCATCGACACAGTCGACTTCGAATCCCTGCCTGGAGAGGTATGCCTGGGTGAGTTCCCGAATCTCCGGGTCGTCATCGACAACCAGGAGCCTCGCGCCTTCGGCTTCCATCAGGCCCTAATCCGGGTCGGCCACCCTGAGTACCGGCGGGTCGGGTTCTTTCCGGTCGGGTGCGGCATCGTCCTGACCGGCCCGATTCTCGAAGCCGACTCCGAATTCCCGGCTGCCCTGCTTCTTGACGGAGCGAACCTCCACGCGCAGCGTCGCCGTCGCTCCGTTGGGATGGCGCACCACCTTACCGTAACGGCGCCTGACGTTGACCTGCAGAACCCCTTCGGCGGTGCCGTTGCGCTTCATCCGCATCTTGACTTCCGAGAGGAGCGCGCGGCGCTGCTGTGCGTCGAGATCGTCCCAGCGGGCGGCGATGGCCGTCAGGTCTTCGTCGCTTACCGAGGCGTAGCTGACGCGCGCCGGCTCGGCCCGGAACTCCTCGTTCAACGCCGCGTGAGCCCCTGCCGCCAAAGGCAGAATTGCGACCAGAACCAATACGCGCAAAACGCGATTCCAGCCCGTTTCAACAACCATTCTACGTGTCGTTTTCAAATCCGCAGAGTAATCGTTCATTGTCCCGCGCGGGTGTTTCCTGCCGATTTCCACCAGGTTTCAAAATGTATCCCGACGCCGCGCCTCAAGCCGCCTCGAAGAGGCCGGCCGCGCCCTGGCCACCGCCGATGCACATGGTGACAACGCCATACCTGCTGTTGCGGCGCTTCAGTTCCCGCAGGATCAGCCCTGTCATTCGCGAACCGGTCATGCCGAACGGATGGCCGATGCTGATGCTGCCGCCGTTGACGTTGTAGATTTCGTTGTCGAGCCCCAGCGCGTCCCGGCAATAGACGCACTGCGACGCGAACGCTTCGTTCAGTTCCCAGAGATCGATGTCGTCCTGTTCGAGGCCGGCATTGTGCAGCAGGCGCGGCACGGCGAACACCGGCCCGATGCCCATTTCGTCCGGCTCGCAGGCGGCCACCGTGAAACCCCGGTAGATGCCCATCGGTTCCACGCCCAACTGGCCCGCGCGCTCGGCGCTCATCAGCAGCGTCATGGAAGCCCCGTCGGAAAGCTGGGAGGCGTTGCCGGCGGTCACGGTGCCGTCCTCCTCGAACGCTGGCGGCAACCCGGCCAGCCCTTCCAGCGTGGTGGTGGGGCGGTTGCACTCGTCCCGCTCGACAACCACTTCCGCCTTGCTCTGCTCGCCGGTCTGCCTGTCGACCTTGAGCATGGTCGTGCTCATGGGAACGATCTCCTCGTCGACCCATCCGGCCTGCTGGGCCCTGGCGTACCGCTGCTGGCTCTGCAGCGCGTACTCGTCCTGAACCTCGCGCGTTACCTGGTAGCGGCGTGCGACCACCTCGGCGGTGTTGCCCATGGCCATGAAAATGTCGGGTTTTTCTTCCAGCAGGGTCTTGTTGAGTTCGGCCTTGCCGGCATCCTGGCGGTTGCGCATTGAGATGGAATCGACGCCCCCCGCAATCGCCACCTGGGTCTGCCCGGAGGCGATCTGGTTGGCCGCAAAGGCGATCGACTGCAGCCCTGAGGAACAGAACCGGTTGATGGTCGAGCCGGCAACCGTTATCGGCAGCCTGGACAGCACAACCGCGAGACGCGCAAGGTTGCCGTCCTGCTCGCCGACGTGATTGGCTGCGCCGACGATCACGTCTTCGACTTCGTCCGGCGAAATCTCCGGGTTCCGGTCGAGCAGCGCATCGATGCAATGCGCCAGCATGTCGTCCGACCGGGTGAGATTGAAACTTCCGCGAAACGACTTCGCCAAGCCGGTTCGCACGCTGTCGATGACGACCACGTCCCGCATGCCAATTTCCTCTCAAGTGTCCGGGGAAACTCCCCGTAAACGCAGTGGCCTGATACAACCGGCCTGATCGCGGCATGCTATCAAAAATCGCCTCAAGGGTCTCTCGAACGCGCAGGGGGAGGGGCCGCGCCTCGAAGCGGTCGCCTCGGCATCACGCCTCTTCTCGACGGCGGGCGGGGATGACAAGTACCATTTCCGGCCCGCACACGGATCAATCACCCGGATAACAGATGCCCATGCAAGCCGGCAACCCGGCGCGCCGGGACGAGGACGCGCAAGGAACAGACACCCGCTGGGAGAGAGTAGGTGTGCGGTACGGGTATCCGGCACCTTTAAAGCACCCCT
>JAPPHD010000032.1 GCA_028821125.1 Gammaproteobacteria bacterium | reverse complement strand
TTTCGCTGGTACGAGCCTCTTGGCTCAAAAGCCAGTTTTGCCACGGGCTGCTAGGAGTCTGTCGGATTTAGCGAGTCAGGTAAAATTGCATTCACGCTGTTGATGGACGCATGGCTGATGTCCTCGAAGTTTCGCACTGTGGATCGAGACACGCTTTACCTGCTGCCGCCGTCGGTTCAGGATTGGCTGCCGGAGGATCATTTGGTGCGGTTTGTGGTCGATATCGTGGACCGGCTGGACTCGAGCGCACTGGAGCGGGCGACCTACGACTCGGTGGCCTTCCGCTACCTTGCGGCGAACACCCACCCGTATCACGACACGATTGCGAGTTTCCGCAAGCGTTTTCTCGAGGAATTGCAGGGACTGCTCGTTCAGATTCTGTTGATCGCCCAAGAGATGGGGCTGTTGAAGCTGGGCAGTGTGAGCCTGGACGGGACCAAGGTGCGTGCGAACGCGAGCAAGCACAAGGCGCTCAGTTGGGGATATGCGAAGCGCCTTGAGGAGCAGTTGCGCGCTGAGGTATCGGCGTTGCTTGAGCAGGCGGCGCGGGCGGACGATGTAGAGCCCGAGTTGCATATCCCGGAGGAGTTGAAGCGTCGCACGGACCGGTTGGCGGTGATCGAGGCGGCGCAGGCGGAGATCGAACGCCGGGCGCAGGAACGCTACGCGGCGGAGCAGGTGGACTACGAGGAGAAGCTCAAGGCACGGCGCGAGAAGGAAAAGCGGACGGGGCGCAAACCGGGCGGTCGCCCGCCGCAGGCGCCACAGGCGGGCCCGCGCGATACCGATCAGGTGAGCCTGACGGACGAGGAATCGCGCATCATGCCGACTGCGGACGGTTTCCAGCAGTCCTACAACGCCCAGTCGGGCGTGGATATCGAGAGTCATCTGGTGGTGACGGCCGATGTGGTCGATCGCTGCAACGACAAGCGCGAGGTGGCGCCGACCCTGGAAGCGTTGGATGCGTTGCCGGCGGCGTTGGGGAAACCGGAGGGGCTGTTGGCCGACACCGGGTTTTTCAGCCGGGCGAACGTGGCGCATTGCGAGGCGGCGGGGCTGACCCCCCACATTGCCACGGGCCGCGAGGCGCACAACGTGCCGCTTACGGAGCGGTGTGCATCGCCGCCGCCCTGTCCGGAGGACGCGGACTCGGTGACGCGCATGGCGCACCGGTTGCAGGCGAAGGAGGGCCGGGCGCTGTATGCGCGGCGCAAGTCGACGGTGGAGACGGTCTTCGGGATCATCAAGGAGGCGATGGGGTTTCGGCGCTTCCATCTGCGTGGGCTGGAGGCGGTGCGTGGCGAATGGATGCTGACCTGCCTGGCCTGGAACCTGAAACGAATGCATGCCTTGAGTTGAGGGGTGCATCCTGGGTTTTTTCCGCTCGGAAGTGGACATTCGCGCCGCTTCCATTCCGATCTGGCATGCATAGGCGGCGCGATACCGCTCATGTGGCCGAAATCGAAAAAAACCGCCTCCGTGGCCGTTGGGATGAGATACAATTCACGGTCGCCTTTTCGGCGACTTCAAAATCCCCAAAACCGACAATCTCCTAGTGGAACAGGCATCGCAATTGAACGCTGAAGCAGCAGGTATTGAACGACAGATAGGTCGTACGGCTGAGGGTACTGTTCAGGCGCTATTGAGCGATTAGGTGACCTAATTTGTACCTGCCTGGTTCCAGAACCTTGTTTCAGGGAGACCCGTCGCCACAAACGCTTCTTTGATTAGCACGAGTTCATCCGGCTGCCTAGCGGCGAACAGAAACTTCGCGTGGGAGTTGTAGTAGAAGCCGTACGCACCCTTCTTGCGCAGGCCATTGAGCTTCTCTGACATCTTTTCTTCCGCGGACTGGCCTCTGGAGAACGACTGGTCGAATGAGAATACAATCTCGTATCGCTCAAGCTCATCGACGATACGCTCCAACGTTACGTGTTTTCTCGTTGCCTTCGCTCCCACACCGGTGTCCGGGTCAAGGAGAAGGGCCGTGCGTGAACGAGAGCTGGGCCATTCTGCGTCAGACAGACGTTCCGCGCCGATGAATCGGTGGAAGGGCTCCTCAATCTGTTGCCATGTCCCTGTAAACATTGGGTCCACCGTCACCGAGTACCCATTGCGCTTTAGGATGTCGACGAAGAAGCGCTTCACGATGTCATATGAGTCGCCGAACCAAGCGGAATTCATGTGTCAGCCGTTTTGCACATAAGGACGGTGCTCGGCGGCCAGTGGGACGCTGGTCCGCTGCAGCAAATTGTTATGTTTGTCCTGCACGATTACTGTTTCTAGCTTACACACGTAGAGGAATACCAGACTGTTGGATTTCGACAGATTGATAGCCATTCCGACTCAGTATAGCTGCAAGCCTGTGGCTTTCTTCATCTGGGTCGCCGCATGGTCCAATAGTAATCGACTCAATTGGCAGCCGACCTTCATTGAGAAAATCAAACTCAACATATGGCGTTAAACCATATCGACCGGACCTGAATTTGGTTTCCAACAACAACGCGGATGTGGACGGTTGGTATATCTGGCGGTATTCAGCCTCTTCTTCAAATCCCGCATGCTTGACGACACATGCCACGCTATTGAACGTTGCTTCCAGCATGCCAAGAAGGTAACCGACCTCGACCTCACCGAAATCACTTTTGGCCAAGAGTTCCTCAACCCGACCAAGCAAGCGCACCACAACAGCTTCAGCGACTTCCTCACTGTAGACGACTTTTTCGAGTAACGGCATCCTGCCGTCTGTGGTTGCGAACACGAATACGGTGGGGCGGCGGTGACCGAGGCATCGCTCAACGGCTTCGCTTCCCGCGACATCGCGGATCGCATCCGGGAAGACCCGTACCGATTCCTGGTCTGCGCCGACAAGTTCCAGACGGGGTACGACGAGCCGCTGCTGCACACGATGTACGTGGACAAGAGATTGTCCGGCATCAAGGCGGTGCAGACTCTGTCGAGGCTCAACCGCGCGCATCCGAAGAAGCATGACGCCTTTGTTCTCGACTTCCAGAACGACTCGGACACGATCCGGGACGCATTCGCGGACTACTATCGGGCGACAGTGCTCGCCGACGAGACGGACCCCAACAAGCTGCACAATCTCCAGGCGGAACTCGATGGGGCGCAGGTTTACACGGAGGCCCAGATAAGCGACTTTGCCCGGCGCTTCGTCGTGGGCGAGGAGCGGGACCGGCTCGACCCGGTTCTCGACGCGTGCGTAGCGGTCTACATGAGCGACCTAGACGAGGACGGCCAGGTGGCGTTCAAGGGCAATGCCAAGGCGTTCGTGCGGATGTATCGGTTCCTTTCGAGCGTGCTGCCCTATACGAGGAGAGATTGGGAGGAACGGTCGATCTTCTTGGACTTCCTGATCCCGAAGCTGCCTTCCCCGCGCGAGGATGACCTGTCGCGCGGCATCCTCGAAGCCATCGACATGGACAGCTACCGCGTCGAGAAGCAGGCAGTGCAGGAGATTGTGCTGGCCGACGAGGACGCCGAGATAGATCCTGCGCCAACCTCGGGTGGCGGCGGGCGGCCGGAGCCGGAAATCGACCGGCTGTCGAACATCGTGAAGGTTTTCAACGAACAATTTGGGGACATTGCCTGGGAGGACGAAGATCGCGTCCGGCGGATGATCACCGAGACGATACCCTCGCGGGTCGCCGAGGATCGTGCGTTCCGTAATGCCCGGCGAAACTCGGACGAGGCGAACGCGCGGGTCGAGCACGATGTGGCGTTGCGCCGAGTCATGACGTCAATGATGAAAGACGACGCGGAGTTGTTCCGGCATTTTATGGACAACGACGGATTCAGGCGCTGGATGGCCGACACGGTGTTCATGCTTGCGTATGATCAGCTAGCGGCGGGATGAGTGGCTTCTCCGGGTGGAGTCGTGGCGAGGAAGGGAATAGTTAGCTTGGATCATAAAGCCAACGCGGCAGCGAAGCGGCAAGTCGAGCGCCTGGCCCGCCAGATGTACGACGAGACGTTCGAACGCATCAATGAACCCCGGCTGGGGGAGGTTGTCAGGGACAAGGTCACGGTGATGTACGGTCCGCCGATGGTACGCCCCGACCTGGCTATCGTGTCGTTTCAGGGAGGAGGCGGCGACCGTACGCAGTCAGCGCGATCGTGGCCCGAGCGGCTTCTCTATCTCGACGACGACTTCATCTTCGGCCGAACGTTGCGCAGGCAATGCGCCGAGGCCGGCCTGGGCGCAACGCTTGAGAAGCGGACCGTGGCGATGGCGGCCTGCTTTCCCGAAGCGCCCAGCAACCAAGCCGGTCTGTGGATGGCGAAATCCGGCGCGAGGGCGGAATGGCGTGCATTCTCGGTGAGCTGGGTGAGAAGGATGCTCGCCGCCATGTCCCCGCGGAGCGTAGTGGTGTTCGGCACGAAGGCAAGCCGGGCGATGGAGATGGAAGGCGATTGGCGGGACGAGCAGCGTGATGCTCGTAGCTGGCGGACGTTTGGCCGCGCGGAACTTGAAGGTTGTCCGGCGATCTACTGTCAGCATCTGTCGCAGGGCTGGAAGCGCGACCACGTGCAGATGAGCCTTAGAGAGGCCGGCTGTCTGATCAAAAGGCACGATATGGGGTCAGGGTGTTGGGCAGACGATCCGGGGTGCATCCTCCGGGAGAAATCTTGAGCAGTAGAGATACCACTCCTGGTTGGCGCACTGTTGTTTGGGACAGAACGCATTGGCCACCCTTCGCTCCCGTTCATGTTCTCGTTCCATTCTTTCCGATGCTTCGGTGTCGGACCAATCGGAGGGATACTGGGATACCTGTTTGTCGTGGTAGGCATCGCTCTCTACTCCGAGAGCCTGGGAGATTCTGACAGCACTGAAACAGACTCCAAGCACAAGGAACATGAAGTGCGTTCCGAGGAAAAGCAGCTCGACCAAAAGCCTTTTCCGACTGGCAGCCCTGGTTGGGCTGCTCAGGTATTCCCAACTGTTCCTAATGCCCAACCGGCCTATTGCCAAGTAAACCAGGGCATTGGTGACGGGGATTCCCCACTCCACCCAGGCGCTGTCATTGCCGAGGCCGCTCCTGCTGTAGCTATCCAGCGAGCTAAAGCCGCTCAGGAGAAATAGGAAGTGCAGTGCAATGATGCCAGTCAGCCTCACGCGTGGAGACACCCAACTCTCCGATCCAAGTGGGTACATCCATACGCCGTCATCGCGTTTGGGGGCCGTCACGCCCAACAACAAGCATCCAAACATTGCGATTGCCAGAGGCAAAAGGAGCAACGCCAACATTAGGTCAATCGTGTCATCCATTCCGTCAATTCCAAGTGTTTGGCAAACGGGCCGGGTGGTTGCCGATTCGCGGCAGCGTTTCGCAATATCCACAATCCACCAGCGTGTGGCGTACGGCGACCAATTGCTGCCGGCGATCCGTCAATCTCGTGGAGTCCACCATGGCGTATCACTGACCCGAAGTCGAGCGCGCCTTGGGTTGCTTCGATGGTATCCGATAGCGGGATTGCGCCCGTAAGCGGCCATTCTGGGCCGTTCGCTGCGACCAGACGGTTTCCCGCGACCTCGCGCGGTTGTCATTGTCGGCGAACAGGCTACCGCACCGGCTCTTACCGACTACCCGCCGGGCATGGTCGATTCGGACAGTCTGGCTTGGGCAGTAGCTCCCCGTTGCGGGCGGCCGGCAGGCGTTTGTTGCACGCTCGCTCTCGGGCGCGACTCGCCCTTCTCGAGACTCTCATTGGCCTCGACCGCCTTCCACGCCCATTCCTCGAACGCCCATCTCGGCGGCAGGACGATCCAGCCGTCTTCGCAGTCCCCGACCGCCGTGTATTCTGCGCAGGCGATGCACAGGGCCGTCAGGGCGCAGACAAAGGCGGCGCGGTCGTCATGGTTCGTCAACGAGTGCACGGGCTCCTCCCAGTCCTTGGAACCGAGCAGACACCCCACGAACTCGGCGAGGGTTCGATCCGGGGTTTCGTGTCCGACCAGATGAGAAAAGTAGTGGTCCGACCGTGCTCCCCCGGACAAACCTGCCGGGCACCGCACCATGACGCCGAGGAACGATGTCGGAAACGCTTCCACGACCGCTCGTTTGTCGATGCGCTCATCGTGGCTGGCTTGCCGGATACGGCACAAGCGCTTCACGGTCTTCGCCGCTAGGTTGGCCTGCTTGTTGAGCTTCCTGCCGTTGCCCGAGTTGGCCTGGCCGGGTTTCCCGATCCTTTTCGCCAGTTCCCCCCGGCTGAGGATGCGCTCCGCGCTACGGTAGCGCCCGATAGTGTCGAAGCCACTACTCAATGGCCCGTCGACGGCGACGGCGAGAAGCTCGGATGTCCCGGCGACTTCACGGATGGCCTCGGATCTGTCGTCATCATTCGCGCGGAACCGGCGCACCTTCCAGGCGATGCTCTCCCTGTTCCAGGAAAGGCGGCAAACGGCGCTCGACTTCCGTTCTTCAGACCACCCGACATCGATTCCGAGGACTTTTCCCTCGCTAATCCGAGCACGTTTCACTTCCTACGGTCCCGACAGTCCTGCGGCTCGCCGCGGCACATAGCATTGTATCCCTCAGCCGTCGCGTCGTCGCCGTCAGTCCGCCGCAGCACCTCCGATGCGCTTGCGGTAGCGCTTGCGCTGACGCCGGACATTGACCTCGACGCCCTCCAGCAGCGCCAGCAGCCCGGTGCGGGTCAGCGGCTTCTTGCCGTCCCCGGTCAACGCCTCAAAGCGGCCCAGTTCCAGACGCTTGCTCCAGATCCAGTAGCCGTCGCGGTCGAACGACAGGATCTTCATCATCGTGCGCCTGCGGTTGACGAAGACGTACCAGTCGCCGTTGGTCGGGTCCGACCGCAGATGGTTGTGCACCAGCGCCGACAGCCCGTCGAACGAGCGCGTCAGGCTGGTCGGGCGCAGGCAGAACCAAATGTAGTTATCCGGGGCCAGCGTGGTCAGCACTGCCAGTCCCCAGCGGGATCCGCCCGGTGCTCACGAGGCCGGTTTCTAGTTCCCACTCGCCCTCGCCGGGCTGGCGGGCACGCAGATCGGGCAGCCGGAGGCAGTTGCGACCCTCCTCCAGGTCGCGGCGGCTCTTTGGATCGGTGACCAGGGCGCGTGTGTCGGTGACCTCCGCGAACAGGCCCGAGCCGCGTGGCGGTGGCGCCTCGGGGCCCGCGGGCGCGCCGGGGCCGCACCCCACCGGGGGGGGGGGGGGGGGGGGGGGGGGGGGGGGGGGGCGCGGGGGCGCGGGGGCCCTCCCGGGCTCTAACCCCGGGGGGGGGCCCCGCGGGTTGGCGCCCGCGGCCCCCCGCCGCCAAACGCCACTCCCGCAGGATCAACTTGCTGCGCGCGATCACGTTCTGCTCGAAGAACTTCGTCTTGGACTGGGCACTGGCGCGGTGTCCTGCCAGGATCTCGCGCCACTCCGTCGGCGTGGGATGTACGCGCTGGACGACGCCGGGCACCCCCTTCCACTCGCACTCCCGAAAGCCGGGCCTCCTTAGCCCAAGTTTACCAACGATTTTGACAAGTTCTTTTGTATCAACGGGTTACGT